>JACQIG010000030.1 GCA_016198605.1 Candidatus Aenigmatarchaeota archaeon
ATATTCGCTGACACCCCGCTTCGCCATCATTGCCCTGTGAATCTCATAAACCACTAATGTTATCTCGGCCTCTTCTGGGGCGTCCCTGAGCCTTCTGGTGGCACCCTCAATATTCCATGCCATGTATTCCTCATCGTTCATCCCTGCCCCCGGTTCTACCTGTATCCTGAGTGTCATTTTCTGTCCTTACCTCGCGCCCTCGGCTTCCTTCTCTATCCTGTTCCTCTCCTGTATCGGGAACGCCTTGGGGTCGTTGTTCGCCGCGGCTATGAGCTCGTCCGCTATTACCTCGGGTAGCGGCTTCCTGTTGTGGAACTTGGCCCTGTAGATGCCCTGCGCCATGTGCCTCAGGGCAAGATCAAGCCTCCTCTGGGGGGAGACTATTACGGCTTTCCTCGCTATTGTCCCGCCCATCCTGTATGATGCCACTTCCTCCAGAAGGGAGGAATTCTCCAGGGCCTTGATCAGGACCTGTATGGGATTCTTCTTTGTCTTTTGCTCTATTATCGCGAAAGCACCCTTCAGGTTGTTGTAAAGGGTTATGCTGTTCCCCACGCACTTGCCTGAATTCAGCTTGTGCTTCTTTCCCCTGTGGCCCGGGACCATCATCTTGTTCATCAGGCGCTCCACGATGTTCATCCTGCTCTTGTGCAGCGTGTCCTTCCCGTATTTCCCGCCGCTCCTCGGGATCACCATCTGGGTCCTGTTTATCTGGCTCCTTATGCCCGGGTCGTCTATCACCACCTCAGACATGTCCCACCTGTTGAATAAGAGCAATTTTGCTTCCATCATAACCACCTAAGATGCCACCACAAGGAAAGCGCCAAAGACGCCCAGCATCACCGCAGTCCACAGGTTTATCGGCGTCTTCGGCATGGTCACACCCAGGACTACCAATCCAAGGCCGATGAGCCTCACTGCCGTCCTTAGAGCGCGCCCCATGGTCATAATCATCACATCAAGTATCCGCTTGTCCCTCTTCCGTACAATCCAATTTCAACCTCTGCCAATTCGTCTCTTATAATGCCTAACTCTTCAGATGACTTTCTTATGAGACACTCCGCCTCTTTAAAGAGATCATGAATTTCCATACTCAGGCCCCCTTCGGCTTCTCCTTCCTGCCGTGGACTATTTCATTCAGGGACACGCCGTTGACGGCCATGACCTGGTATTTTATCCCATGCATTGACCCCACTGCTCCCCCTTGGGAAGCGCCCAGGCCCGCCAGGGTGACCTCGTCGTGCTCGTCTATGTGCTTTATCGCGCCGTCCCCCGGCACGAATGCAGTAACCTGTATGCCGTTCTTCACCATCTGGCAGCGCACGCACTTTATTATGCCGGAGTGGGGCTGCTTCTGCTCCACGCCCTTCTTCTTGAGCACTATGGCCCTGCCCATGGGCGCGCCCTCTAGCGGATCCAGCTTCCAGAGCTTCAGCAGCTTCCTCTTGTACTTGGTGGACTTCCACCTGAACTTCTTCCTCTTCTTCACCATGTTCCTGCCTGCGAATTCGCCCATAGAACACCTGTATAGCTATGCAATATATATGCGGCTTTTTCAATGTAAATAGTAATACAATGCTTAAATAGATTAAGAGGCATAGAAATAGAAAATTACAGGAACGTGGCTTTGATGGCAAAGGACAAGACGCAGCTCATCAGGGAACTGATGCGCCAGCCTGAATTCATCAGGAACATAGTGATTGTGGCCCACATAGACCACGGCAAAACCACACTTTCTGATAATCTGGTAGCCGGCGCGGGGATGATATCCGAAGAGCTAGCAGGCAAGCAGCTCTTCACGGACTTTGACGCGCAGGAGCAGGAGAGGGGCATCACCATTTACGCCGCCAACGTGTCAATGGTCCATGAGGTGGAGGGGAAGGATTATCTCATCAATCTTATAGATACGCCCGGGCACGTCGATTTCGGCGGTGACGTGACCCGCGCCATGCGAGCCGTGGACGGGGTGATGGTCGTGGTGGACGCGGTGGAAGGCGTGATGCCGCAAACGGAGACAGTGGTCCGCCAGGCCCTGAAGGAAAGGGTGAAGCCCGTCCTGTTCATCAACAAATCTGACAGGTTGATTAAAGAGCTGGAACTCACACCCGACCAGATGCAGGAGAAGTTCAAGGAAGTGATAACAGAAGTGAACATGCTGATACAGAAATACGCCGAGCCTGAATACAAGGACAAGTGGGTCGTGTCGGTGAACGACGGTTCTGTCGCTTTTGGCTCCGCAACCAAGAACTGGGCTGTATCCGTCCCGCTGATGCAGAAGAGCGGCATAACGTTCAAGGAGATAATAGAGGGGGTCAAGTCAGGCAACGACAAGGAGCTGGCAAAGAGGGCCCCGCTGCACAAGGTGGTGCTGAACATGGTCATAGAGCACCTGCCAAACCCCCTTGTCGCGCAGAAGTACAGGATACCCAAGATATGGCCGGGAGAGGCTGACTCGGATGTCTGCAAGGATATGATGGTATGCAACCCGGAAGGGAAGCTGGCGGCCATAGTGACCAAGATTTACCCCGACCCGCACGCGGGCTTTGTCGCCACGGTCAGGATATTCTCCGGCAGGATAGTCAAGGGCCAGGACATCTACCTTGTGAGCAGGCTGAAGACGGAGAAGGTGCAGCAGGTTGCCGTCTACCGCGGGCCGCAGCGCGTGCCCATGGAAGAGGTGGTCGCGGGGAACATCTGCGGCATTGTCGGGCTGAGGGACGCGTTCTCCGGCGAGACCATCTGCGACCCGAACAGCATAATCCCGGCCTTTGAAGTGATAAAGCACCTGTTCGAGCCAGTGGTGACCAAGGCCATAGAGCCGAAGCAGCCCAAGCAGCTTTCAAAATTAATAGAATTCTTGAAACGGGTGAGCAGGGAAGATCCTACCTTGCAGATAAAAATTGATGAACAAACCGGGGAGTATTTGGTGTCAGGCCTTGGCGAACTGCACATCAACGCCAAGGTGGAGAACAAGCTGAAGGAGGAGGGCATAGAGGTGGACATTTCCCCCCCGATAGTCATATACAGGGAAGGCGTGAGGGACGCCACCCCAAGCGCGGTGGAGGGCAAGTCCCCCAACAAGCACAACAGGTTCTACGTAATCGCAGAGCCGCTGGAGCCTGAGATATACGAGGCCATGGTAAACGGCGAGCTGCCCTCGGACGCGGAGCTGAAAAAGAAGGACCTTGACATCCAGGCCAAGCTCATAGGCCTCGGGCTGGAGAAGGATGAGGCGAAGAAGATAAAGCTCATATACGGCAGGAACATCCTCTTTGACATGACGCACGGCGTCCATGCAATACTGGAGATAATGGAGATGGTGAAGGAGGCGTTCGTGGAGACGATGAAAGAGGGCCCGCTGGCCAGGGAGCCCGTGGCCGGCGTGAAAGTTAAGCTGATGGACGCCAAGCTCCACGAGGACGCGATACACAGGGGCCCAGCGCAGGTGATACCCGCAATGAGGAGGGCCATAAGGTCCGCGATGGTCCACGGCAAGGCATTCATCTACGAGCCGAAGCAGGTAATAAGGATTGACGTCCCGACTGAGCACATGAGCGGCGCCATGAAGGAGGTCCAGAACAGGCGGGGGCAGATACTCGACATAAAGGAGGAACGCGGAGTCTCTGTAATCAAGGCCAAGGTCCCTGTGGCGGAGATGTTCGGCTTCAACTCCGCGCTCAAGTCCTCCACGGGCGGCCACGGCTTCTTCTGGCTGATAGACATCGCCTACGAGCCTCTGCCCAGGGAGCTGGAGCTCAAGGTCGTGGCCCAGATAAAGCAGAGGAAGGGCATCACCGAGGAGAAGGAAGAGGAAGAGGAGGAGTAAAAGGTTTTAATTATCTGACTCCATCTTAATCCTATGGAAATAACATCCCAGCAGCTCAAGGAGAAGCTCCAGAAAAAAGAGGATTTCCTCCTCCTTGACGTAAGAAGCCCGGAAGAATTCAGCACGTGGAAGATAGATGGCGCAGTGAATATCCCGATGCAGGAACTGCAGCATGGCATTGGCGGGCTCCCGAAAGACAGGGAAATAATAGCTATCTGCGCGCATGGCATAAGGTCAGGGATGGCCGCGGATTTCCTGAGGGAGAGCGGGTTCCGCGCTTCCTCCGTCTCCGGCGGCATGGCAGCCTGGAACTCGGTTTATGACATTGTCCCGCTTGCTGAAAAGGACTTCAGGCTCTACCAGATGAAAAGGATAGGAAAGGGATGTGCGGGATATTTCCTTGTTTCAAATGGAAGCGCGGCTGTCATTGACCCCACGACCCACACCGGAGAGTATCTTAAAATAGCCGAAAAGCTTGGATGCAGGATAACGGCGATAATAGACACGCACCAGCACGCAGACCACATATCCGGCGCGAGGCTCCTGAGGGACGCAACAAAGGCTGATTTCCTGCTTAACCCGCTGGATGGCTACGGTTTCCCTGGATTCAGGGAAATGGAAGACAATTCCACGGTAAACATAGGCGATGTGTACATAGAGGTGCTGCACACCCCGGGCCACACGAAGGGCAGCACGTGCCTTTCCATAGAAGGGAAATTCCTGCTCACGGGCGACATACTATTCACCGAAGGCATTGCCCGTCCCGACCTTAAGGACAAATCGGAAGAGTACGCCGCGCAGCTCTATGGCACATACCAAGACAGGATTCTGAACCTGCCTGATGGCATTGTTGTTTCGCCGGCACACTATAAGGCAGCGCTAAATCTGGGAGAGCCCGTGGCCAGGACATTGGAATGGATAAGGAAAAACAACAGGGCCCTTGAGCTTTCAAAGCACGAGTTTATCAAATATGTCACCTCCCACATACCCTGGAAGCCCTTCAATTACGAGAGGATAATAGCCGTGAACAAGGGCGCTCTGGACATGACGGAGGACGAGATAGCCGAGCTTGAGTTCGGGGCGAACAGGTGCGTCCTTGCGACTTCTTGATCAAACATAACCTTCCCAAGGAATTCCCATCCATTTGTACGCCTCCCTCTGGCGGTCAGTTTCCTTCCGGATATGATTTTCAATGGCGGCTATCCCGCTGGCTTCCCCAGATAGAACCACCCTGATATGTGAAACAGGCCAGTCGTTAGAATCATGATACTCAACCATCACTCCAAGGCGGTCATTGTTCCATTTTGTGTATTCCGGAAAATGCTCCACCAACTTCGTGCCTTCTACATGTTCAATGAACCGCCCAAATGCAAGGTCGCTGTAAAAGCCTTTAGGAATACCGCGGAATATTTCCTTTTGCATAATCTTTCCCATAGGAATAAAGCATATAAACAGCTTGATATCGGATGACCGATAAGTTTAAATAAGCTTGCGCCAGAATATAATGGCTATTTAAAATTTAGGGGCATCACATGATGGATATGAAGGCTGAAATAACCGTGCTGGCGGTATTGGCATTTGTTCTAGTGTCTCAGGCTTCGGCACTGGCGCAGTCAGGGCTGCCCACGCTTGTAGTGGACAGGATAGACCCACAGCCTGCGGAGCCTGGGGATGACATAGTGGTTGCCATAACGCTCTTCAACGACCTCAGCTCCAGGACTGGCGAGTTCTCCGTGGGGATTGACGCGCAGGCGCCCTTCATACTCAAGTCCTCGGAGAAGGTGCTGGAAAGCCAGAGGCTCTGCGGAGGCTGCAGGATAAAGAACACGTATTTCCTTTCAATAGAGTCCACGGCAGTCTCGGGGACATACCCCATTTACGTGGTGCTCACTTCAGGCGAGGCGGAAACCACGGAGCAGGTTGACGTCAAGATACAGGGGAAGCCCAACCTGATATTCTCCGCGGACCCGGATGGGCTGAACGCGATAACCCCCGGCTCGCAGTTTCCCGTGGAGCTTGGCGTGGTGAACATAGGCAGCGGCCAGGCGAAGCAGATAAAGATACAGCCCGACTCCCCAGATTTCATAGTAATAGGCAGCTCAGTAAAGACCCTGGGCACCCTGGCGGCAGGCGAGACAAAGAAGGTCGCGTTTGACTTTGTGGCCGCCACGGACCTTGAGGCAAACTCTTACGCGGTCCCGCTCAAGTTCTCCTACCTTGACGAGCAGGGCAATGCGGTAAACACCACACTCAACCTAGGGCTGAAGGTGGTCAACAAGGGGAGCATAAACATACAGGCGATAAAGATAGCCTCTGCCTCAGGCAGCCCTGTGATAGCCGCCGGCCAGCCCTTCACTGTTGTCGTAAGGCTTGAGAACGTCGGCGAAGGCGATGCGGATTCCGTGGAGGCCGAGCTGTCCTGCCCGTTCAACGGCCCCAAGAAGGCTTTCCTGGGCCAGCTGCAGAAGGACGAGGACGCGCCTGCGGTGTTTGACCTGACATCACCCGAGGACGGCAAGTTCAATTGCACGCTTGGCGTCTCCTACAAGGACGACACGGGCGCGCACAGGTTCACGGAGGAGTTTGAGGCCAGCATTGCGCCCGCCGACCTCTCAGGGATCCTGATACCGGCCGTGGCAATAATAGTGCTCCTGTTAGCCTTCAGGAGAAGGGTGCTGCCATTCCTTGGCATGAAGCCCCGCAAGAGGTAGGGAGGGTTCTGCATGAGGATAATACCCTTTCTCGCCTTCAAGGACATGGTGAGGGACAGGAAGATAGTGCTGCTCGTCATATTCCTGCTCGCCTTCTCCTACGTCAACCTCACATTCTTCCCCGCGTTCCTCAACGGCCTGAGCAACACGTTCCAGGACGAGATTGTGGACACTGGCACGTCCCACATAATCATAACGCCCCGCCTGGAATCCAACAGCCCCTACCTGAATTTCGTGTCAAGCACGAGGAAGAAGATAGACCTGATACCCGGGGTGGCAGGCTCCTCCTCCCACATAGGGCTTTCAGGGACAGTCTTCTTTGAGGGCAAGCAGACCGGGGTGGGCATAACCGCACTGACACCATCCGATGACAGCCATGTCACTGCAATAGGCGAGAAGATACTTAAGGGCGACTACCTCAGCGACGGCGACACAGGGGAGATCGTGATGGGCGAGCTGATAGCCGGGAGGAAGATAGAGGACAGGATAGGCCAGACAGGAGGCTTCGGCGCCGCCACCGAAGGGCTCGGAGGCGTTGACGTCGGCCAGAAGGTGGTGATAAGGTTCTCCAACGGGGTCGAGAGTGAATTCAGGGTCAAGGGCATATCGGGCAGCCAGGGGTTCAGCCTCGTCTCCCAGACCATATACATGACCGCCATGGATGCGGAAGAGATATTGGGCATAGATGACCAGGCTTCCTCCATACTTGTCAGGCTCAACAACAAGGATGACGCGGCCCGCTACAAGAAACTGATACTTGAGCTCGGCCTGTCCAACGCCAACATACAGACATGGTCTGAGGCGTCCACCTTCGCCGAAGGCCTGAACCAGACGTTCGGCATAGTGATAATCGTGACAACCATCGTGGGCATCGTGATAGTCATGGCCACCGTGGGGATAGTGATATTCATAAACACCTCCAGGAAGAGGAGGATAATAGGCGTGCTGAAGGCCATAGGCA
Source organism: Candidatus Aenigmatarchaeota archaeon (assembly GCA_016198605.1). Lineage (GTDB taxonomy): Archaea > Aenigmatarchaeota > Aenigmatarchaeia > QMZP01 > QMZP01 > JACQIG01. Next base: position 7,499 of record JACQIG010000030.1, read on the forward strand.
TGCAGAAGAACCACCTGATGATGGTCTTCCTTTTTGAGTCCCTGCTGTTCGGGCTAATAGGGACGCTGCTTGGCGCGGCGATAGTCTACTCCACGGTATATTACATGAACATACACCCGATAGTGCTTCCCATAGGCGCGCTAAAGCCCGTGCTGCTGACCTCCACTGCGGTGAACGCCGTGGCCATACTCATAGCGTCCTCCCTGGTGGCCGGCTACATACCCTCAAGGCTGGCCTCAAGGCAGGAGATACTTGAGACGATAAAGGTGGTTGAGTGACAAAGCTTTTTTCCAAAAATCTTGCGGCTTTGCCGCAAGAGATGTGCCGCATCTCTTGTACTGAGGCACAAGAAAGTTTGCAAAAAAGGGAGGCTATCTCACTCATTTCACTCGTTCGATTACGCCTTCCATGTTACCATTTTGCGGCTGCGGAGGTGGCGGTATGATAAAACTGAAGGGCGTGCACAAGGTATATTCCATGGGCGACGTGAAGGTCCACGCGCTCAGGGGGATTGACATGAACGTGAAGAAGGGAGATTTCGTATCCATAATGGGGCCTTCAGGCTCCGGGAAGAGCACTATGCTGCACATAATTGGCGTGCTTGACAGGCAGACAAAGGGCTCGGTGCACATCAAGTCCGTGGATGTGGCCATGATGAGCGACGAGGACAGGACGTCTTTCAGGCTGAAGGAGATAGGCTTCGTCTTCCAGTTCTATTCCCTGCTGCCCGAGCTTACCGCGCTGGAGAACATATTCATACCAAACATGCTTGCCGGCATGAATGGCAAGCAGTGCAGGAAGAATGCCAGGGAGATGATGGAGAAGCTTGGCATTGGCGAGAGGCTCAGCAACTACCCGCACCAGCTTTCCGGCGGCGAGCAGCAGAGGGTCTCAATAGCCCGCGCCCTGGTGAACAAACCGGAGCTGCTGCTGGCCGACGAGCCAACGGCCTCGCTGGATTCCAAGTCCGCGATGAACGTGATAAGCATCCTCAGGAAGCTCAACGAGGAGATAAGGCAGACCATTGTCCTGATAACGCACGAGCAGTCGCTGGGCGCGCTGGCGGACCGCGGCATCTGGCTGAAGGACGGCGCGGTGGAGAGGGAAAAGGATTTTTAACCGGGGTTGACAAGTAGATGCATGGCCGACCCTGTAACGCTGCTTGCTGGATTCATACTGAACATAGACGCCCACCTGAATTCAATCATACAGGCCTATGGGATACTCGCATACGCAATACTGTTCATAATCATACTGCTGGAGACCGGGCTTGTCATAGCGCCTTTCCTGCCCGGGGATTCGCTGCTATTCGCCGCCGGCGCCATAGCCGCCCTTGGATCCATGAACGTGTTTGCACTGTTCGCGCTCCTTTCCATTGCAGCAATAGCAGGCGACACCATTAACTACTGGATTGGCCACCGGTGGGGTGTCAGGCTGTTCTCCGGGCACTCGCGCCTCTTCAGGAAGGAATACCTGAAGAAGACGGAGGGCTTTTACCGCAGGCATGGCGGCAAGGTCATTGTCATAGCAAGGTTTATACCCGTCATCCGCACCTTCGCGCCCTTCGTGGCCGGCATAGGCAGGATGTCCTACGGGAAGTTCATCCTCTACAACATCCTGGGGGGCATAACATGGACAGCCATCTTCATCTTCGGCGGCTTCTTCTTCGGCAACCTTCCCGTGGTCAGGGAGAATTTCGCCCTCGCGATAATAGCGATAATAGCCATCTCGCTGGTGCCGGTGGTTGTCGGCGCGGCAAGGCACAGGCTCAAGGGGAGGAACAGGATTTAAACCTTCTTGCCAAAATATAATTGAATGCGCAGCCAGCTGATTGTGGGCATAGACCCCGGGACGACCACCGCTGTCACGCTGCTTGACATGCAGGGCAGGCTTGTCTCCATCAGGAGCGGGAGGAACCTTTCCAAGTCCGCTGTCGCTGAGATGATCTCCAGCAAGGGCGACCCGGTGATAATAGCGAGCGACACATTCCCCGCGCCGAGGGCCATAGAGAAGCTTGCAGCGGCGTTCTTCGCCAGGCTGGTGACGCCCGCGGAGAACCTCAAGCGGGAGGACAAGGCCAGCAT
>JACQIG010000022.1 GCA_016198605.1 Candidatus Aenigmatarchaeota archaeon
ATTTATAATAGACAAAAAAAGAATTAATGTGGGCTCAAATATCGGCAAATATGGAAGGAACATTCTAGCAGCAGTCATACTAGGAACATCGCCGGCGGCGGCTGAGAAATTGCCAACATTAGATGAGGAAATTAAATTGCTTTATGAATGTAGCCTGGAAAGAGCGCTTGACAGGCTGCAGTTGAAATATAATCCTGCAGCAGGGGCTGTGCAGGAAAATCAATTGGTTAGGGAAGAAAGGTGGCACATTGATGCTTTGATGTTTCATTTATATTATCCCTCAGATGCTGCACATACGAAATGGGATATTCTAACTCCAAAAAGGCACTACCATTGCCTCCCTAAGAGGCCCTATGAAGTGATAGATTTCCCCACGCTAAAGCAGAAGCGGAAAGAGTTAATAGACGATATGCGTGGCTGGGAAAAGTCACATACCGGGAAGCCGCTGCCTCCGGACATGCTGGACAAATTAAATTACGTAAGGCAACAGCTTGGTCTCTTATTTCCGAGAGATTGTACCCCAGAAAATGGGTGTTATGTAATTTCAAAGGAATCTGATAGAAAGCGTTGCGATTAAGCATTATAAATTTAGGGGGGGATAATAAATAGTAGGTATTTTTATGACGCGCATAATATGCATTGCTTCTGGGAAAGGCGGCGTAGGGAAGACCACGGTGACAGCCAACCTGACAGCGGCGCTGTCGCAGTTCAACAAGTCAGTAGTGGCGGTGGACGGGAACCTGACCACATCAAACCTTGGCCTCCATTTCGGCATACCGCTCTATCCAGTTACCCTGCAGGATGTCATAAAGAAGAGGGCAAGCCTGAGGAGGGCAATATACAACCACCCGGCGGGATTCAGGATAATCCCCGCGGACGTATCGCTGAAGAAGCTGATGCTGCCTGACACCGACAGGCTGATGGACGTGCTCTACAGGTTCGTGGGCGACGCTGACTTCGTGCTTATAGACTCCGCGGCAGGCCTTGGGAAGGAGGCAAAGGTTGCGGTGGAATCTGCGGATGAGGTGATAACTGTCACCAATCCCGATATGCCTTCGCTCACTGATGCGCTGAAGATAGCAAAGGTTGCAAGGCGGTATGAGACAAGGAACATTGGCGTCGTGCTGAACAGGGTGAGGGGGGAGAGCCATGAGATGGGGCCTGAAAGCGTGCGGGAGTTCATGAGGCTCCCTGTAATAGGCAATGTCCCGGAAGACAAGCATGTCAGGAGCGCAATAGCATACAGGCAGCCCGTAGTGCTATACAGGCCGGATTCGCCGGCGGCAAGGCACTTCAAGGCCTTGGCCGCATGGCTGGCGGGGGAGAGGTATGAGGTGAAACCAGGCATGCTTGAGAGGCTGGCCGGCTTGTTCAGATAATGCGTCATCTCTTATGCCGCTGCTGCCAGGATTCATAGACCCTTGAAATGTCTACCTCAAAGCAGGCAACCGGCCTCTCTATGCCAAAATTGTTCAGGACGTTAGGGTGGATTTCACCGACGTGCCCTATGCCCTTATTTTCCATCAGGACTGCGGCTGCCCTGCCCTCAATGAAGCTGTTATGGGTTGTCCTGGAGAGCTTGTATTTTATGCCAATGGAGCGCATTGCGGCGTCAAGCGCGCCTGAGATGTCCTCATAGCCCGCCGCATTGCCGGTGATTGCGCACGCCAGCTTCATTACGTCCCTTGCCTTGCTCGGGGCTGACTCATCCGGGAGTATCGCGTTGCCGAGCTCGCATATCTTCTGGGGGAATTCAGAATGCTGGTTTGTTGAGAGGAAGCTGAGCAGGCCTGGGAGCAGCCATGCCCTGAAGGCTGACCAGTTCTCCGACATGTAGTTCTCTATCTCCACCGCTTTTCCGCCGCTTATCCCCATCCTGTCAAACTGTTCCTGGTTGCTCGTAAGCGTGTAGTTCATCACCTCCTGGAAACCGAGGCCCCCCAGGACCTCCGCAATGGCTGCAGAGAACTTTTCTGTGGCCAGCATGGATCCGGATGTGGCCAGCCTCGGGTACGCGGGCTCTATCCTGTTGTAGCCGTATGCTATTATTATGTCCTCTATTATGTCCACAGGATGCATTATGTCCTGCCTGTATGATGGGTATTCCGCCACTATGGAATCCGCCTCCTGGATTGCATTGCAGTTTGACCTCCTGAGGAGTTCTATTATCCTGGCAGGCGTAAGGTTGAGGCCGGAAAGCTTGTTTATGTAGCTGATGTTTATCTGCATCTTTTTGGGTGAGAATCCTGGCGTCAGGATTTTCTTGCCTGCATAGGCCGTCTCCACGGCCTCTATGGAAGCGCCACGGTCTGCCATCTGCATGGCAAGCACATTTATTACCGTGTCCAGGAACTTCACGTTGTATCCTGTGCATTCCATGAATGCGTTCCTTGTATGTCCCCCCACGTTTCCGGCGGGCTCGGAGTTTATCACCGGCGGCATTGATAGCACCGCACCGGAGCCGTCAACCCAGACCGGGTATTCCTTTGCATCTGCAAGCAGGCGGCCGAATTCCCTGCCCTTGGGGTGCTCTGACAATATCTCCCTGGCTGTCATCTCCATGGCAGAGCCGAGCGGCGTGAACGTTATGTCTCCGGGCTTCATGGATGTGTATTTTATCGGCAACATAATCCTGTCAAGGTCATAAATGCCCATGGAAAGCTCGCGCCTGTTGCGGCCAAAAGTCTGGCCCAGCTTTTCCTGCAGCTGGACTATCTGGGAGAGGAAGTTTTCGTCTATCCTGAGGTTCCTTGCAACAGCACACGCAGCCAGGGGCTGCACAGGGGATCTTGTGTCAACAGGAACAGAGAACTTGGGCTTTTCAGCTGAATATTTTGGAAGCCCTGTGGCGCCGTACTTGGCCCTAAGCTCACGTGCCATCCCCTCGGTGGACCACAGGTCAGGCCTGTTGGTGTCCTTTATGTCAATCTTTATCCTGTCGCCTTCTCTTGACTCTATCTCGCCTTTGACGTATAAGATATCGGTTTCTAGCTCTTTCACCGGGATTTTCCTCCCGGCAAGCCTGCACAGGTCCGCATAGGATATTTCAATGGTTGGCATGTCACAACCCCGCTATCTCCCGTTCCCTCAGCCACTTAAGGTCCTGGCTGAACAGCTGCCTTATGTCATTTATGCCGAGCTTTATCATTGCAAGCCTGTCTATGCCGAAACCCCATGCTATCACAGGCTCCTTTATTCCCAGCGGCTCTGTCAGCTCTGGCCTGAATATACCAGCCCCGGCGAGCTCTATCCAGCCCATTTCAGGGTGCTTTACAGATACCTGGGCGCCAGGTTCGACGAAAGGGTAATAATCTGAATAGAACTTCACCTCTTCCGCCCCGGAGAGGTCCTTTGCGAACATCTTAAGCAGGCCAAGCAGGTCCCTGAAAGACAGGCCTTCTGCTATTACAAAGCCCCCCATCTGGTAGAACTCCACAGCGTGCGTAGCGTCAATCACGTCGGGCCTGTAGCAACGCACAAGGCTGAAGTATTTCCCCGGTATTTCAACCCCCTGCGACAGGTAGCGCGGCGATATGGCCGTGTCATGGGCCCTTGGCATGAGCTGGCTGGCCTTCTTCGGGTCCCATTTGTATCCCCATCCGGTGGAGCCTGTCTTCCAGCCGTTCTCGTGGGCTGCCTGCACCCTGGCCACCATCTCCTTCCCCGGGAGAGCCCCGTATTTGGGATATTTCAGGCTGTACGTCTGCGTCCAGTCCCTTGACGGGTGGTTCTGGGCCTGGTAAAGGGCGTCAAAGTTCCAGAATTCAAGCTCAATGGTCGGGCCTTCCATCTCCCTGAATCCCATCTCCACGAGCTTCTGCCTCACGAAGCGGAGGAACTGGTTGTATGGGTGCCTCTTGCCGGGATATTCTTTCCTCCCCACAGCCTCCACGTTGTAGGGCTTCAGCCTGGCCTTCTGCCAAAGCCTCGTCTTTATCAGCTCCGGCGTAAGGGTTGTTATTCCATCAGCCAGCTGCCGTTCAGCTTTTTTGTAGTCATCCTCTGCCCTCCTGATGAGGTTCCTGGAAAGAAGGACATTGAGCATCTCCCCGCCCACATCCCCGCCCCCGCTGATTTTTCCCAGGGCTTCCCTTTCCGGGAATGTTTTGGGCCTGCCAGCCAGCGAGATAATGTTGCCTGAGACATTCACCAGGCCCTTCTTCTTGGCCCAGGAAAGCGCTATGGCGAAATCCTCAACCCTCTTCCTGCATTCCTCAAGCGGTAGCGGCTTATCCAATATTAGCGCCAGGCGCTCTTCAGGCAGGCCCGACCTGAGGTATTTCATGCCCTCCTCTGTCAGGATGTGGCGCGACATATACCCAAATATAAGTTCCGCGCCTATTAAACTATATTCAATGTCAGGCTGGGGAAAGCTCTGGGGCGGCATCGGGAGCGTTGACATAAAGAAGCCGACTTACATGTGGAGCTTCTACCAGCAGTTGCTTGGCGGCTATGACTTCAGCGGGGCGCGCGTCCTGGAAATAGGCTGCGGCACGGGCATAAACACAATAATGATGGGGCTTAGGGGCGCTGATATCACATTCCTGGACCAGTCAGAAAAGGCCCTGTCCTTGGTGAGGGGCAATGTTAAAAAGTTTGGGCTTAAGGCGGAATACATAAATGAAGATGCGTTTGAATGCAACATAAAGGGCGAATACGATCTTGTGCATTCGGAGGGCCTGATAGAGCATTTCAGGGGGGAGAGGAGGCAGGGCATAGTGGACGTGCACGCCGGGGCCGCAAGGAGGAAAGGGTCTGTGGCCATCGTGGTGCCGCATGCCGGATGCGCCCCATACGTCATCGGGAAATATGTCGCGCAGAAGGCAGGCACATGGGTTTACGGGGAGGAATACCCTTATACAAGGAAGGAACTGGAGGCGAGGATGGGCCTGGCGGGGCTAAAGCCTGGGCCTGTGATCGGTGGCGAGCTTGTCTTTTCCCCGATGTGGCTTTTCTCGCCTCTCTGGCTCGCGTCAAAGAAGGCGGTAAGGAAAGGCATAACGCTTGAAGCGAGGGAAGGCATAAGCAGGGCCAACCATGGCAATTTCCTTGCGAACAGGATTGGCAGGATAATAGGCGCGGTGGGGATAAAGATATAACCTTGGAGGTATAATTATAGCCCATGAAAGCCGCTCTCGCATTGGGCTTCGTGATGATAGCGCTTGGTCTGCTGCTCTCTGTCCTCAGGCTGTCAGGAGGCCCAAAGGTCAACTCTGACGTCTCCACCATAGGCCTCATGGCTGCGGGGCAGAACAGCTATTCCTTTGCGAGCATAAGCCCCGTGTTCATAACAGCTGGAATTCTTGTCATAATAGCGGCCTTTGCGGTTTCCAGGAGAAAGAAGTAGCTAAGCCCAGTTCTCAAAGTCAAGCTCCGGCCTGTGCTTCCTCTTGGCGTTTATGCCCGCCACTATCCCGCGGAAATAGAATGCGGTAACCAGCGGCACGTAGATGAAAGTATAGGGTATGACAAGCGCCATCTCCTTCAGCCTCATCTTGTGTTCAGGCGCGGCTATGAGGAATACGTGGCTCACGCTTGCTGCATTGATGTTGGTGAACATGCCTGCCAGCAGCGGGGCCAGCCCTATGGCCAGGACCTCGAAGAACTGCCTGAGGGAAAACGTATAAAGGATGTATATGGGTATCAGCGGCAACAGGAACGTTGCAGTCTGCCACAGCACAAGCCCGGCAACGCCGAATATGAGGAACAGGTAAGGCAATGCGTATATGCTGAACTGGGGCGCCCTAAAGTATGCCTTCCAGGAGTCGCAGAATGTGTAGACAAAGCCCTTGCCCCACCTTATCCTCTGGCTTTTCAGGCCGCCCAGGGATGCGGGCTCCATGGTCCTGACAACGGCCTCATGGTCGTACTGTATCGTGTACCCGGCCTTGTGCAGTTGCGCGGCAAAATAATTGTCCTCTATGAGCGTCTCGGGCCACCCGCCCAGCTTCTCCAGAACGCTCCTGCGCACCGCCACGCCGCAGCCGCGGAATGTGATGAGGGAACCAAAGAACATGTGCGTCTTGAACAGGCTTGAGACCACCATGGTCTCGAAGGATATGAGCCTTGTCAGGGCCTTGTTGCCGTTCTTCACTGTGTACCTGGGCGAAACCGCGCCTATCCCCTTCCTTGAGAACCATGGGATTACGCAGTCAAGGCAATCCCTGTCCACGGTTGTATCGGCATCAAGGAAGAACAGTATCTCGCCCTTTGCCATGGACACGGCCTCGTTCAGGGACTTGGGCTTGCCAGCCCTGTGCGTATGCTGTATGACCTTCGCGCCATATTCCGCGCATATGGCGGGCGTGCCGTCCTGTGAATCATTGGCCACTATTATTTCCGTGTTCTTGTAGTTCAGGCCCCTGACGGATTCAAGGGTGTCCCTTATCGTGGCTTCGGATTTGTAGGCCGGTATTATTATTGACACCAGCGGCTTGCCCTTGGATTTTGGCCTTGAGAAGCCCCTTTCCCACTTCCATCCCATGTACCACGTGAGAAAGCCGAGGGACAGCAATATTGATATTGCGAGTATAGTCTCCCACATAACCATCCTATCCTATAATTCTCCAAACTTTTATATAATGCTATTCCCGGCTTATTTAATGCAAAACGACTTAAAACCTACATATATTATGGAATACGAGAAGATAGTTGACCTTGCCAAGAGGCGCGGTATATTCTGGCAGGGCTCGGGAATATACAGGCCTGTCGCGGGCTTCTATGATTACGGCCACATAGGCGCAATGGTGAAGAGGAGGTGGGAGAACCTCTGGAGGCGCTTCTTCCTCGGGCTTGACGACAATTTTTATGAGATCCAGGCAAGCGTGATAATGCCCGAGGACGTGTTCAAGGCCAGCGGGCATCTTGAGTGCTTCCTGGACCCGGTGGTCAAATGCGGCAAATGCGGCAACGTTGAGCGGGCAGACCACATACTGGAGGACCTGCTCAAGGAGTCATTTGAGGGCTTGTCCTCCAAGGAACTCACAGAGCTGATAAGAAAGCATAACATAAGGTGCGAGAAATGCAAGGGGCACCTTGAAGAGGTGGAGGAGCGCAACCTGATGTTCCCTGTCGCCATAGGCACCGGCAAGGACAAGAGGCAGGCTTACCTGACAGGCGAAACCGCACAGGGCGCTTATGTGAACTTCAGGCAGATGTTTGATGCCATGAGGCGTAAGCTTCCCATGGGGCTTGCGATAATAGGCAAGGCTTTCAGGCACGAAATATCGCCCAGGCAGGCGCTGATAAGGATGAGGGAGTTCACCCAGGCTGAGCTGCAGGTGTTCTTTGACCCTGATTCAATAGGCAAGCATCCAAGGTTTGGGGAGGTGGAGGACTATAAGCTGTTTTTGCATCCTGCCGCCGGCAAAATGGAACACGTAGCATGCAAGGATGCGGTGAAGAGGCTGCACCTGCCGGAATTCTATGTGTACCACCTTGCAAAAGTGCAGCAGTTCTACCTGGAAGAGTTATCAGTGCCGGAGAAGTCGTTCAGGCTCAAGGAGCTGTCAGCCGAGGAAAAGGCCTTCTACAACAAATACCACTGGGACATACAGCTGGACCTGGAAAGCGTCGGCGGATGGAAGGAGGTTGGCGGCGTGCATTACAGGGCCGACCATGATTTGAAGGGACACGGGAAGGTCTCAGGGGTTAGCATGTCTGTTAACGTTCACGGGAAGAACGTGCTGCCTCACGTCCTGGAGATAAGCATGGGTGTTGACAGGAACGTGTACGCGCTGCTTGAGCTGTCTTACAGGCAGGAGAAGGCGAGGGATTTGCTTGCGTTCCCAAGGGTTGTAGCCCCGTTTGATGCGGGCGTTTTCCCACTTGTGAACAAGGACGGCATAGAGGAGAAGGCCAGGGAGGTTTATGAAATGCTAAGGAGGGAGGGCTTTGCCGCCTTCTTTGACTCTTCAGGCAGCATAGGCAGGCGCTACAGGAGGATAGATGAGATAGGCGTGCCCGCCGGCATAACCATAGACTATGATACGCTGAAGCACGGCGATGTCACATTGAGGGACAGGGACACCATGGAACAGGCCAGGGTGAAGATAAGTGATTTGCCTGCCGTCCTCAAGAGATTCCTGAATGGGGGGAGCCTGTCAGAATTGGGGAATTAAGCCTTATTTTTCCTTGCCCTGTGCCTGCTGGTAACAAACTGCTTTGCCTGGAATATCACCAGGGCTGTAAGCGAGACTGATACAAGCTTAAGCCAGTCATACAGTGTGAGTTCTACCGTGTCAAACACTATGTCGAGGGCAGGTATGTAAATTACAACAAGCTGTAGTGCGAATGAGGAGAGGACGGCAATGATGAGCTTCCTGTTTGAGAATATGCCCACCTCAAACAGCGTGCCCTTCAGGTTCTTGTGGTTGAACACGTTGAACATCTCAAACATCACCACCCCCGTGAACGCCATGGTCAGGGCATACTTGTAGGCGAATATAAGCTCGTCGGGGCTCTTGTTCAGGCCGCTGAGGAATATTGGCGTGCCGGGCGTCCAGCCGTGCTCCACCAGCGTGCTGTAGAATATCCAGAGGACCCCTATCGCCATCATGGATGCTATCATCACTATGGCCACTACCATGTCCCTGGACATTATGCGCTCATCGGGGTCCCTGGGTGGCCTCTTCATGATGTTCTTTTCCGGGGGCTCCACCCCGAGCGCCAGGGCGGGGAGGCCGTCAGTCACAAGGTTGACCCAAAGCAGCTGCACTGCCACCAGCGGGAGCGGCAGGCCCAGCATCATGCCCAGGAATATTATCAGGACCTCCCCCGTGTTGCTGGTAAGGAGGTATCTTATGAACTTGTTTATGTTGTCATAGATATGGCGGCCGCCCTCCACGGCAGCCACTATGCTGGAGAAATTGTCGTCTGCCAGCACCATGTCGCTTGCCTCTTTCGCGACATCCGTCCCCTTTATGCCCATCGCGACGCCGATATCGGCTCGCTTCAAGGCTGGCGCGTCATTCACGCCATCGCCTGTCATTGCAACGATGTGCTTCCTCTTCTTGAACGCCGTCAGTATCTTTACCTTCTGTTCCGGGTTGACCCTTGCATATACATAGACATCCTCAACTATCTTCTCAAGCTCTTCATCAGGCATCTTCTCCAGGTCAGTGCCTGTTAGCACATGGTCGCCGTCAGAGAGCAGCCCTATCTGCCCCGCCACGGCTTCGGCGGTGTTCTTGTGGTCGCCTGTTATCATTACCACCTTTATCCCGGCTTCCCTACACCTTATTATCTCCTCCTTTACGCCTTCCCTTGGCGGGTCAATCATCCCGACAAAGCCAAGGAACACCAGGCCTTCCTCCGGATCCTTCGGTTTCGCCTGGCATTCGTTGTATGCTATTGCCAGCACCCTTAGCGCCTTGCTAGCCATCTCAAGGTTTATGTCAAGCATTTCCCTCTCAAGGGCAGGGGTGAGCTTCTGTATTCTGCCGGAGTGGTATATCCTGTCACACCTGCCCAGCATCACTTCGGCTGCGCCCTTGCTGGTTATCAGGACGGATTTCCCTGAACTGTGGAGGGTGGTCATCATCTTCCTCTCCGAGCTGAAGGGGATTTCTCCTGTCCTTGGATACTGCCTTTCCATCTCCTCCTGCATTATGCCAGCCTTGGCCGCTGCGACCACTATTGCCCCTTCAGTGGGGTCGCCTATCACGCCCCCATTGCCAAGCTTTGCGTTGGTGCATAGGGCGCCGTAAGTGAGCAGCTTTGCCAGCGTGCCATCAGCGGGTACGCTTTTCCTGTCAATATAGAATCCGCCTTTTGTCTCATAGCCTTTGCCTGTCACGACAACCTTCTGGCCATTGGAGTATGCCCTTGTTATTGTCATCTCGTCCTTTGTCAGCGTCCCAGTCTTGTCCGAGCAGATGACACTCACGCTGCCCAGTGTCTCCACGGCCGGCAGCTTGCGTATTATGGCATTCCTCTTCGTGAGCTTTTGGAGGCCAAGGGCAAGCGTTATTGTGACTATGGCTGGCAGGCCCTCGGGTATTGCCGCGACCGCCAGGGCGACGCCGGTTATGAACATGTCGAGTATGGGGTTGCCGCGGAGTATGCCAGCCAATACTACTATGGCTATTATCCCGATGATTATGTAAGTGAGGTTCTTTCCGAACACGGCGAGCCTTTTTTGCAGGGGTGTCGGCTCGTCAACCGTGGTCTGTATGAGGTGCGCTATCCTGCCTATCTCCGTGCCCATTCCCGCGCCTACCACAACGCCTTCCCCCCTGCCGAAGGTCACTATGGTTGACATGTGGGCCAGGTTCTTCCTGTCGGCCAGTGGTGTGTCGGGCTTGTAAACGGCAAGCGTCTTTTCAACCGGGAACGATTCGCCTGTAAGGGAGGATTCGTCCACTTTGAGGCTGACCACCTCAAGCAGCCTCAAGTCCGCGGGGACGCGCGAGCCTTCCTCAAGGATTACGATATCGCCTGGGACCAGCTGCTTGCTGAATATGCGCTGCTCCTTTCCGTCCCTCCTGACAGTGGTTTCCGGGGAGGTAAGCTTCTTGAGTGCTTCTATGGCCTTTTCGGCGCGGTATTCCTGTATGAATCCCAGTATGGCGTCAACGACCACTATGATAAGGATGACCATTGCGTCCACTATTTCCCCGAAGAAGGCAGAGATTACGGCGGCGACTATCAGTATTATTACAAGCAATTCGGTGAACTGCTCCAGAAATATCTTGAGCTTGCTCTTCGGCTTCTCCTGCTGTATCTCGTTGGGGCCGTATTGCTGCAGCCTGCTCTCGGCTTCCTGCTGGGAGAGGCCTTTCCTTGAAGAGGACAGCTGTTTTAGCGAGTCATCGGCGCTCAAAGCGTGCCATGTGGTGTCAACCATATACTAATATTATATGGGACCTGCGGTTTAAGAATCAGCCCCTGAGTTTCATTATGGCCTCTGCAATGCCGCCTGTTTCCTCCAGGGCCTGCCGGGCCTTTTCCCTGGATGCGCCTGTCTTCTCCATTATAAGCTTTACATCGTCTTCGGAGAATTTCTCCTTGGGTCGTTCAACAATGTCACCGGATATCTGGAACGTCTCCTGGCCCATCATGTTGACCCTGGCAACCTGCGGGTTCTGTATAATTATCTCCCTCTCAGGGGTCCTTATGATGACCTCTTCGGCCTCTATCGGGTCCATCTTTATCCCCATCTGCTTCGCGAGCTTCTCCATATGCTTTGGGTTGAGCTTCATGGTAACGGATTGTATCCACTATTTATAAACAATTATCTCATTATATAACCTGGAACAACTTAATAACCTGCACTACAGTTGTTCCAGAGCTGTGGATCAACTATAGAGTATTTAGTTGGTTCACATTAATCGCTGCGTTTTACGGCATAAGGTGTCTTGATGGAATTCCAGGTGCTTGACGTTGACTACATGCTTGTGGATGAGAAGCCCATAGTGCGCGTGCTGGGGAAGACCGCCGAGGGGAAAGTGGCCTGCGGCTTCTGCGAGGATTATGTGCCATACTTCTATGTGGGAACCGGTGTGGATTTGCTGAAGGACAACCCGCATGTTGTGTCGGTGGAGAAGGTCACGAGGAATGTTGTCATGGGATACCAGCCACCCAGGGATATGTACAAGATCACTCTCAGGAACCCTGCCAGGACGCCTGAGGTGAGGGATTTCTTGAAATCAAAAGGCATTGTGCCTTACGAGGCCGACATACTTTTCAAATACAGGTACATGGCTGACAAAGGGCTGGGCGGCATGGGGTGGGTTAAGGCCGACGGCACGCGCGGGGTGAATACGGGCACGACGCAGGCTGATATAAAGTTTGGAATTGGCAAGATTGCCCCCGCAAAAGACAGGGAGAACGCCCCGCTAAGGGTAATGGCCCTGGACATAGAGTGCGTCCCCGTTGTCCCAGGGGCATTGCCGACCGCGGAGAAGGATCCTGTGGTGCTCATCTCCATCGTCTTCGGCGAGCCTTACAATGGCATGAGCTCTGCTGTGCTGGGGACGAGGCAGGGAGGCGGCGTGCACGCCCTTGATTCTGAAAAGGAGATGCTTGAGGAGTTCATACGGATTGTTGAAGGCTTTGACCCCGACATCATTACGGGCTACAACATAAACAACTTTGACCTGCCGTACCTTCTTGACAGGATGAGGCGCAACGGCGTCAGGCCCGTGTTCGGCAGGTGCACGCAGAAGGCTGTCACCTCAAGGAAGGTGGGGCTGAGATACAAGGCGACCATATTCGGGCGTGTGGTTGTTGACAGCTATGAAATAGTCAAGAAGGATTTCTCCCTTAAGAGATACGACCTGAACACGGTTGCGGAACAGCTGCTGAAGCAGAGCAAGGCCTCGGTAAAGCATTCTGAGATTGAGAAGCTGTGGAAGGGCGGCATTGAGGACTTCACCAGGCTGGTTGAATACTGTAGGCAGGATTCTGTCCTTGCCATGAACCTTGTGAAGGCGCTTAACATCATGGACAAGTATGTCGCGCTTGCAAAAGTCAGCGGGATACTGCTGCAGGACACCATAGGGGCGGGAGAAACGACCAGGATAGAGCACTACCTGCTGAGGGAATTCAACAGGGCCGGCTATGTGATGCCGTGCAAACCTGACCCGAAGGAAGTCGGCCAGAGGGAAACGAGGAGCATGGAAGAGCTCAAGGGGGGCTTCGTCATTGACCCCTCAAAGAAACTGCATTCCTCCGTGCTGGTATTTGACTTCAGGGCAATGTATCCATCCATAATAAGGACGTTCAACATCTGCCCGACAACACTTGTAGCGGGAAACGTGGGGGTAAAGGCTGTGGAAACGCCCTCAGGCGCCAGGTTTGTTGACAAGGATGTCATGGAAGGCGTGCTGCCGAGGATACTTGAGAGGATGATGAAACAGAGGATGCTTGTGCAGAAGAAGCTGAAGGCAAATGGCCTTGACCCTGACAGGAGGAGGGTGCTTTATGGGGAGCAATGGGCACTGAAGATAATGGCCAATGCGTTTTACGGCCACATAGGCTACGCGAGGGCAAGGATATACGACCTTGTCGTGGCCAACGCGATAACGGCATGCGGGAGGGACATAATACAGAATACCAAGAAGCTCATAGAGGAGAAATATGGGTATAGCGTTGTCTACGGCGACACGGATTCCGTCATGGTACACGTTGACGGGGATGACCTTGAGAATATGGCGGAAATAGGCAGGGAGGTGTCGGGCTACATAACAAAGCAGCTGCCTGGCATAATGGAGCTGCAGTTTGAGAAGATATTCAAGAGGTTCCTGCCGCTGGCGAAGAAGCGCTATTTTGCGCTCTACGCCTCCAGGAACGATGACGGCTCCTGGAAAGAGGGGATAGAGATGAAGGGGGTGGAGACTGTAAGGCGCGACTGGTGCGGCCTCGTTTCGGATACGGTGAAGGATGTTGTTGAAATCATACTTAAAAAAGAGGATACGAAGGAGGCCGTAAGGTACTTCAAGGGCCTGGCGGAGAAGCTGCTAAAGGGGGAAATACCAATACAGAAGCTTGTCATAACGAAGACCATCACAAAGCAGCCACGGTCGTATGCCGGCATGCAGCCGCATATAGAGCTGGCAAAGAAGATGCAGGCCAGGAGCCCCGGCGAGGCTCCAGGGATAGGCGACAGGGTTGGTTATGTCATAGTCAAGGGCATGGGCCTAGTCTCAAAGAGGGCTGAGGATCCGGCGTACATATTGGAGAGGGGGCTCCAGGTAGACTCAAGGTATTACATTGAGAACCAGCTCATGCCGCCACTGGAAAGGATATTCAAGGTGCTAGGGATAGGAAGGTCTGAGCTGCTTGGCAATGGGAGGCAGCTGGGTGTTTTTGAGCGCCTCAGGGAGGCAGCAAAGCCGCAGGTAATTGGGGAGATAGGATTGGGTGATTTTAACGGGTTTTTGTGTATTGGGTGCAATAAATCCTACCGCATGATGCCTTTGGCTGGCGTCTGCGACTGTGGAGGGGCAATAAAATTCTCTTCCACAAGGGGGCCTGCAGAGGCCATTGTTGTATAACACCGTTATATTATTTCTGGCTTAACGTGAATTAAACGTGAACTACATTCTCCAACTGAAATGAAGGGGTTATTGTTTTCCACTAGAAATATAGGTCTTCACGTGAAAATTTGATTTTGTAAACCAGCGTGTATAGACTCTATTTATAAGACTTCCATAAGAAATGATGGGGTGAAGTTCACGTGAATCTATTCTACTGGAAATTAAAGGCTTGCATAGAATATTATAATGGGAAGCATGAGGATGCCCATAAGGTTGCCGCGCTTTACGCCCATCAATATTGCCGTTATGCCTATTGCAGTGGAGACTGCCAGGATTAGCAGACCTAAAAAGCCTGTAAGAAAGGCCGTAAGTGCGGCCAGGAAGAGGATTGTGAACAGGTTAAGCCTTGCATAGTCAATTTCCTGCAACTTCATGGCTACGCTTTTCACCAGCTTGAGGGCTATTATCGCGGAAAGCCCGGTGGCCAGGAGTGTGACGGACAGCATAATAAACAGCTCCCTGAGGCCAAAGGAGGGCAGGACCTGCTGTATATAGACTGCAGCTCCGCTTCTTGGCTTGGATATCGTAAAGAGCGCCACGATGGAGAACAGGGCAACAATTGTGTTTATGGCGCCCAGGGAAACCAGGAATTCCCTATCCTTCCTTGAGCCCCTTGTGAGTTGCTGGGTTACCAGCGTGGCTTCTGCGCCCCCAACCCCGGGGAGGGTGCCTACCAGGACGCCTGAAAACAGGCCCTTCAGTGTGCCTGACAGGGCAAGCTTCTTTGGTATCCTGATGTTTCCTGCCGCCTGTTTTGGAATGGCCGGCCTGGTCTTGAGGCTTATGATAAGCGAGCTGAGGCCAAATAGCCCGGTGAAGATCGGGAAAAGCAGGAAGTGTTGTGGTAAGAGGGAGGAATTGAGCAGTATATAGCCTAACGTGCCGCTCAACAGGAAAACCAGCAGGGCCGCGGCCTTTTGTTGCATGCCTCTTTCCGTGAGTATCATGGTGCCTGCTATCAGGAGGAGGATGTAATGGATGCCTCCCTGGACGAGGCCGTAGAACCATGGTATTGAAAATAACATGAGCGGGAAAATGAGCGCCGCGGCGAGGGCTGCACAAACGCTGCCTGTTATTGTCAGGTGTATGGCTTCCAGCCCCCTGCCCTGGAGGAGAAGCCTGTGACCCGGCAGGACTGACAGCGAAGTCTCAGGGTCGGGGGCACCGAGGAATATGGAAGGTATGAAGTCAAAGATTGTGTGCGATATGGCAAGGGCCATTATGGCAACGGCAGTGTTGTACGGGTTTATGGCAGAGCCAAGGCCCAGGAAGAGGAGTCCTACTGCGTTTACATGTATGCCAGGCATCAGGCCGGTGAATATGCCCAACCCTATGCCGATTAAGGCAAAAAGCAGCAGCTCCAGCATTCATTCCACCTTTGGCGGGGGGCCTCCGCTGTAGACAAGCTCCAGGCTGCCGCTGGCCTTCGGGTATTCCTGTATCACGCCTGAGACGCACACCCTGACGCCCTTCCTGAAGGAGGTCGCGTTAATGGGCTGGTTCAGCTTCCGCATGCTGGAGTTGAAAACCACGAACCTCACCTCGCCTGTGCTGTCCTGCAGGCTCATAAAAAGGTGGCTGTCCTTGGTGACCTTTAAGGACGTCACGTTGCCGCACACCTTCGCGGCCTTGCCAACATCCTTGGTTGTTATGGAGCCTATGGCAAGGGCTGTCGGCTCTATGGAGCCTGATATCAGGAAGAGGAGAACGATGCCCGCCAGGGACAGGAGGAGGGAGATATTCCTGAGGGTGCGGTCATGCATATAAAATAAATCGTGCCTGATGTAGATTAAGCTTTAGATGCAGGCTCCATTTGAACAGGATGTTGTGTGTAATGTGCTGTTGGTGCGTATGGCGGCCGTATTAAAAATTGTTATTATCGCAACTAACGTCACAAGAACAGCCAGGAAGTTTGCAGGATCCCTTGCCATGGGTTTCGCTTTATTATTGTATTGTAATGTATTTATGCATTGTTATCAACAAATTCCACTTCCTTTGTCTGCAGGTTTATCCGCGCTGTCTTGCTCCCGGGGGAGACTATGAGGACCCCCTTATACACAACGGAAAATGAGTCAGGTGAGTCCGCAATGAGAACGTCAGGCACGGGCTCTATTATGCCCAGGTTGCTCTGATGCGGATGTGTGGATATGTAGCGTTTTTTAAGTATTGACATGAGTTCTTCCTTTGACCTGCTGCCGGGCAGCGCGAGTATTGTGGCAGCGCCGCCGGATTTCTTTATCCTCAATAGCGCTATGGTGCCAATCTTCTCGCTAATCGTATTGCGGTCGGTGAGCAGCAGGCAGTTTTCGCGGCTTTGCACATCCAGCAGCAGATCTGCCTTCCCATAATCCCTTATCATAGGCACGTCGGGGTATGTGACACCGCTTTCCAGCAGGAGCCCCTCCTTGACCTGGCCCGTAACGCCTATCACATCGCCTGCTGCCACGCCTTTCGTGCTCATCACTTCCATCTCCCCCGTCGGGTCCTCTATTACGAATCCGTGGCTTGTGGTTTCCTTCACGACGCCTATTATTGTTTTCTCCCCGGACTCCCTCCTGGCCGTGTTGATGGATATGGCAGCTGTTTTTTTGGCTATCATGTCCCTGAGCAGGTTATACCTGTCAAGGATGTGCCTGTGAAAATCCTCAGGGGCAAGCCTGCTCTTTATCTCCGGTTTCCATATTTCAACATGCACGCCTGCTTTTATCGGCGACAAGACTATTGTTTCCGGGCAAGCCTTTTCCAGGTAGAAACCAATGTTGCCGTCGTTTATGCTTTCAAGCATGTCCCTGGAAAGAAGCACCCCCTTGTTTAAGAATTCCCTGACTATCTGCCCCTTTTCCATAACTATCCATCCAGCAGATATGTCCCCTTGAGGACCGATTTTACCCTGTCAAGCGTTGCCTTGCCGAGCAATATCCTTATCTCCCTTGTCCTGCCATACCTGCCTTTTGATATCACCCTTGAGTTTATTATGCCCAGCATGTCCAGTTCCGCTATCAGGTCCGAGATGCGCCTCTGGGTCAGCACCTTCATGCCGGAACTCTTGCATATTTCCTCATAGACGGAAAAGACGTCGCCGGTCTGTATGTCCCTGCCGCCGTCCTCTGACAGCCTGATTGCCGCGGCCAGCACGGCTTGTGACTGCTTGGGCTGGGCCCGCACGACTTCCACCACCCTGTCCAGGTCAAGCTTGTCCTCTGCCCGGTCCACCTGGTCTGTGGTTATTTTTTGCGTGCTCTCCCTCTCCGCGAGCTCGCCGGCTATCCTGAGGAGGGCCAGCGCCTTGCGCGCATCGCCGTGCTCCTGCGCGGCAAGGGCCGCGCATTTTGTTATCACCCCTTCCCCAAGGGCGCTTTGGTTGAATGCCAGCAGCGCCCTTTGCAGGAGGATGTCCTGCAGCTGCGTGGCGTTGTAAGGGGGGAATATGACCTCCTCTTCTGACAGGCTGGACTTCACCCTGGGATCAAGGCCATCGGAGAAAGACGTGTCGTTGGATATGCCTATTATGCTGAGCTTTGCCTTCTTCAGGTCCTGGTTTATCCTTGTCAGGTTGTAAAGTATCTCGTCGCCTATTTTCTTGACAAGGGAGTCTATCTCATCCAATATCAATATTGTGGTTTTCTCCTCGCCATCAAGGGCTTCGTGAAAGGCCTTGTAAATCTCCACGGTTGGGAGGCCTGTTGAGGGGACGACCTTTCCGAGGAGGCGTGAGAGCTCCGCAAGGAGCCTGTATTCTGTGTCAGACACCCTCTTCATCTTGCAGTTGACGTATAACACCCTTACCTTCTCTGAGTTCCTTATTATCTCATCTGTCACGAATAGTGTGGATAAAGACTTCCCCGTGCCGGTGTTTCCATAAATAAAGATGTTTGAGGGCTTGTCGCCGTTTATCGCAGGGGCAATTATGTTTGCTATTTGTTTCATCTGCTCGTCCCTGTGGTGGATGGTGTCTGGAATGTACCTGTCCGTCAACGTGTCCTTGTTTTTGAAAATGTTGTTTTGTGTGTAGTTTTTGAAAACATCCTTGAATGTTTGCTGCATGCAGACCACACGCCTTCCTTTCGTGTGGAGTTTTTGGTTTTTGGTCTTATAAATATTATTTCCATATGAAATTATATATAAC
>JACQIG010000025.1 GCA_016198605.1 Candidatus Aenigmatarchaeota archaeon
GATCAGACACCCGCTCGCCATTTATCCTCTCTATCAGGATTTTTTCCGAGAAGTCCCCGTCCTCGCCAAAAGGGATCTCCCTCATGAGGTAATACCTCAGAGCGTCCCTGGAATACTTCTCTGATATCTTTACCGGGTCCACTACGTTCCCGAGGGACTTGCTCATCTTCTCCCCGTCCACGGTGAAGTAGCCGTGGACAAAGATACTCTTGGGCAATGGATATCCGGCAGACCAGAGGAGCGCAGGGAACACCATGCAATGAAAACGAATAATATCTTTTCCTATAAGGAGCATATCGGCGGCCCATCTCTTGGGATCTGCTGAAATATAATTCAGGAGCGCCTCGGCCCACACCCAGAAACGGTGGGACTTGTCCAGCGGGAACTCAATGCCCCACTCCTGCCCGGGCCTGGAGACGCTGACATCCCTGAGCCCTTCCTTTACAAAAGAGAGGACCTCGTTCCTTCTTGATTCGGGCTGTACGAAGCCGGGATTCTTCTCAATATGTTCTATGAGTTTTTCCTGGTATTTTGAGAGCCTAAAGAAATAATTCTCTTCAATTAATTTTTTGGGCTCCGTCTTGTGGACAGGGCACCTCCCCTTCACAAGGTCCTTTTCCGTGTAGAATGCCTCGCACCCTTCGCAATAAAGCCCTTCATATTTGCCCTTGTAGAGATCCCCGCTCTTATTGATTTTATTAAAAAATTCTGCCACAAACTTCTTATGCCTTTCTTCAGTGGTCCTTATAAAATCATCATTTGATATCCCAAGCTTCCGCCAGGTCTCCTGCCACCTTGCGGCCATCCTGTCGGTGTATTTCCCGATGTCCTTCTCCCCCGCCTTGCGCGCCGCCTGCACGGTCTTCACAGAGTTCTCGTCTGTCCCCGTCAGGAAAAAAACATCACTGCCTTTCAGCCGCTCCCATCTTGCCAGTATGTCCGCGGCAATTGTCGTGTAGGCGTGCCCAATGTGCGGCACGTCATTTATGTAGTATATCGGCGTCGTGACAAAGAATTCCCCTTTCACCATAATATCTTACTTTGCGCCTGTTTTATATATCCACACAGCCGTTTTGCCATACTCTTCAAAAGTCTTCACAAGGGAGGACTCGCCAAATATTTTGGACGGTTCCCCGCCACCACCAAAGACATAATCAGGGAATGTTGGCTCTGAGGTATCAATAGCAATATACCGGATATTATTTTCTGCGGCCTCTTTATGCAATGCTTCAGCATCAACTGGCAGGGGGAAAACCGTTCTGCCTGATGTGTAGTATAGCACGGGATAATTCTGGGACATTATTGCCTCCCCGGGGGGCGCGTTGCCCTTCAGCCATAACCCCGCCTCCTTCAGTGCAGAGCCCGCCTCTGCGTTATTGTTAACATTGGCAAGGCCTGCAAAAAGACCTGCTGCAAGCAGGAGGGAAACCAGCACCAGTGCGGCCCTCTTGCATTTAACTGAATTCACCATGCAGGCCACGCCAATGGAAACCACCATCAGGTAAACGGGGAAATAGTTCAGGAGATACCTCACCTCCTTCCTCGGCAGGAGGATGAAGAAAAGCAGTGAGATCAAAAACATCAGCAAGAGGTAAGCATCCCCCCTCTTTTTCCTCTTTAGGGCATAAGCTATCCCGGGAACCGCGAAAAGCCCCGCTACCCCAAAGGCCTCAAGCCAGTTGGCGAAATAGAAATCCCACCCGCCGGGGTAGTACTGCCCGCCCACTGTCCCGGCCTGGTAGGCCAGCGCGCCAACAGGGGAGCCGTAATATTGCTGCGCTATCATTATCCATGGCACCAGCAGCGCAACGGCCAAGGCAAGCCCAATAGCAAATCCTTTCATACTGACCTTGCTTTTTTTCAATGCAAGAGGCGAAACGAGATAAACAACCCACAGGATGAGCCCCGGATACCTCGCAAGGAAAGCGAGGGACATTATGATGCCTGAAAGGACATAGTATTGCGCCTTGCCTCCTGTGATTGCAGAATAATGCACATAGATGAAGCAAAGCGCGAGGAAGATGAACAGCGTTTCTGCAAGGGCGCGGGCCTCAAAGAATAGGAAAAGGGAGGATGTAGCCATGAGAGCCGCTGTTATAATGCCAGCCTCCTTGGAAAGCACCTTCCTGGCGACAAAATACGACATGATTACTGACAAGAGGCCGAACAATACGGGAATCGCCTTGGCTATCCCCTCTGACACGCCTGTGAAAGCCCACGCGCCCGCAATCAAATGGGGGAAGAGCGGCGCCCTGAAGGATTCCGTCCCCGGTTCGTTAATCCAATACCCATTGCCCTGGTAAATGTTCCTGGCCAGCCCAAGGTAGACAGCCTCGTCCCACCAGTAGCCCTGGTTGATGTTGTAGAGGTAGACGCCTTCTGCTGTCACCACCAATATGATTATAATGAGGGCAAATGTTGGATTCTTCATTATAATAAATAGCACATATCATTTCAAAAACACGCCCTGCCCCCTGTGCCTGGCATAGGTAACCATGCTCCCCAGGAACATGGCCGTCAGGTCGAGCGTGTAGGGGAAGAAGAACACTATCGCCAAGGCTGCCTTCCAATCAAGCCTCTCGTTGTAGTGCCTTATTGACAGGAGCATCAGCGCCACAGTGAGCAGGCCTGCGGTCACGCCGAATATGGTTACGGCCGATATGCCCCACTGCGGTATCATCCAGACCATCCACAGCGGGCCCGCAATGCTGACCCACCTGAGAAGGTAGAAGAACAAGTCAAATGCCGAGCCCGTGTTGTAAGGCAGCCAGTAGAAGACCTGGTAGGTGAACATGGGGAAGGCGAATATTGCGTAGACATACCAGAAAAGCTGTATTGCCAGCAGGTAGCTCATGGCGAAGGATGCCCTGCCTGTGAAGAGTATGTCCCTGTGCTTCACCAGGCTCTGGAAGACCCCGCGGCCCCACCTTATCCTCTGCTTGGTAAGCGCCTGCATGGTGTCAGGGACAATGGTATACCCCCTTGCCCTGTCTGCGGTTATCACGCCGTAGCCCATCTTCCTTATGTGGAGGGCGATGTCAAAATCCTCCGAGGCCGTAGTCTTCTTGAACCCGCCCAGCTGCCTCAGCAGGGATGTCCTATAGGCCGAAAGGGCGCCGCATATGCCCAGCGAGCTCCTGAAAAGGCTTGAGGAGACCTCGCGGATGAAGAAATTGTAGACATATTCAACCCGCTGGAAGCTGGAAAGCAGGCCTGAGCCGTTCTGCACCTTGGCTATGCCGCTGACCGAGCCTATCCTTTTGTCTGAGAAGGGCTTTACAAGCTCCCTTATGGCCTGCCTTTCCACCATGGTATCTGCGTCTATGGTGACCACTATGCCGTTTTTAGCGGAAAACACGCCCTTATTTAGTGCCTCCACCTTGCCCAGATGGTTCTGGCTAATTACTTTCACTCCCTTCGTTCTTGCAATCCTGACTGTATCATCTGTTGAGCCATCATCAACTAAAATAACCTCCAGCAGCTTCTTCGGGTAATCAGAACCCAGGACGGCGTCTATGCATTCCCCTATAGTCCCTTCCTCGTTATATGCCGGTATGACCACCGTGGCGCCCGCGGGCCTGCCATGGTACTGGCGCCTCCCGCCCCTGAAATAGGACATGGCCATGAGGAACCACACCAGCAGCACGCCTGTGATAAAGGCCAGCAGCACCGTTGACACAGCGAAAACAAGCTCGCTCATAATGAACCCCATGGCGGAAAATTGATATAGCCAATTTATATATAGAATCCTATTCTAAATAAAAAGGGCTCTATATGGACTTCACGCTGCAGGCATTCCACGACGCGTTCATCCTGGTGTACAACGTGCTTATAGTGCCAGTGGCGCTGTTCTCCACAGCATTCTTCCTCATAGCAATATACAACATCAGGCAGAAGAGGGCAGCCAGGCCACGGCAGGATGAGCCCAAGGAATGGCCCTCTGTCACGGTGCAGATACCTACCAAAAACGAGACGGTGGCTCTCAGGTGCGCCAAGAAATGCCTGGAGTTTGATTACCCGCAGGACAGGTTCAACATAATAATAGGCGATGACAGCAACAGGAAGAGCGTATCCAGCAGGATAGACAGTTTTGCGAAGGAGCATCCCGGGAAAGTCATTGTAACCAGGAGAGGCTCCAACACAGGCTACAAGGCAGGCAACCTCAACCACATGCTCAAGCACTCCGCAGGGGAGATAATAGTGATATTTGATTCGGACTTCACCCCTGAGAGCGACTTCCTGAAGAGGATAGTGAAGCCGATGGCTGCCGACAGGAAAGTGGCTTACGTGCAGGCACGCTGGGGCTACTCCAACATGGCAGAGAACAGGGTTTCCAAGTTCGCCTCAGGCATACTTATGGTATACCACAAGCTCCTGGCCCCGATAAACGAGAAGCTGGGCGTCTCGCTGCTGTTCGGTTCCGGAGAGGCGGTGAGGAAGGACGCGCTGCTGAAGCTCGGCGGCTGGAAGGAGTGGAGCATGACAGAGGACGTTGAATTCTCGCTGAAGGCGCTGAAGGCCGGCTACAGGGCCGTCTACCTGCAGGACCTCAACGTCAACGGCGAAGTCCCGTTCACCGTGAGGGGCCTTGCCAAGCAGCAGAAGAGGTGGTCCTATGGCAACACCAGAGCATTTTTGCAGAATGCCAGGTGGATACTCTTCGGTTCTTTGCCTTTGAAGAAGAAGCTTGCACTCTCATTCACCCTTGTGGGCTACATATCAGCCCCGATACTGATACTGTTCACCCTGCTCGGCTTTGCGGTCTGGTTCAGCGGGACGCCTGGGGTGATAGACTTCTACCGGTTCTTCGCCGAGACAGGCAAGACAATACTTGTAAGCTCAGGGTTCCTGTTCGCGATGCTGGTGGCGCTCTACAGGGAGAACAGGCTCAGGCTGTCCCATTCAGTGGTAGGCGCCTCTCTCACCATAGGCTTCGTCGTTTCCATGAGCGTCTTCCACGGCCTGCTCAAGGCCTTCTCGGGCAGGAGGATGCAGTGGTACATGATAGAGAAAAAGGGCAACCAGGCATAACCCTTTTCCAAAATCTCATCTCCCTATACGGAGATGAGAGATGTCTCGTGTCTCACGAGACACGAAGGGTTAAGCGAAAAGGGAGGCTGCCTCACGAGGCAGTTCCGGCTTGAATCAATTGCAGCAAGCCGGCAGGTACTGTAGCTTCGCTCGTTCGTTACGCCTTCCTACCCCACAGAAAGCAAAGCGAACATTACCCCGATGCCTATTATGAAGAACAATAGCTGCGCCAGCGATTTCCCCAGGTGCGCTTCCTTGTGCAATTCAGGCAGCAGGTTCGCGCTGGCTATGTAGATGAAGCTGCCTGCGGCAAAGGTGACAAGGAAAATGGAAAGGCCTTCTATGCTTGAGCCAAGCAATATGGCTATAAGGCCGCCCGCCACGGCAGTGAGCGCCGACAGGAAGTTGAAGAAGATGGCCCTCCCCTTGGTGAAGCCGCCATGAAGGAGCACGCCGAAATCGCCAATCTCCTGCGGTATCTCGTGGAATATGACTGCCAGGGTTGTTGCAATACCCAGAGGGATGCTCACCAGGTAGCTGCCCCCTATTATCAGCCCGTCAATGAAGTTGTGTATGCCGTCGCCGAAGAGGTTCATGGATGCTACGGTCTTCTTCTGCTCCTTTCCGCGGGCCTTGAGACCCTTCAGGGCCCCCATGTGGAAGCCTGGATGATGGCAGTGCTTCCAGTGTATCACCTTCTCCACCGCGAATGACACGACAATGCCAAGCAGAATATAGGCTGAAACCCTCACGGTGAACCCAACACCCTCGACAGCCTCTGGAATGAGATGTATGAATGCATCACCCAGCAGCGCGCCAGCGGAGAAGCTCACGAAGTATAGGAGGAACTTCCTGAGGGTCCTGTCCCTGATGGAAAGCGTGACCACCCCTATGAGGGATATAAGGCTCACCAACACCACGCTGCCAAGCGTGTACAGCAGTTCCGTTGCCATTGAATGGATTTGGCTTCCCCGTTATTTAAATGATTCCAGGTGCAATTACATATTATGGTTGAGACCATAACAAACCAGATGGTGGGGATAGCCCTGGTCATCTTCATGTTTCTCATACTGCTTCTTGGCTACACAAGGTTTCCCGATGTGCTCAACTTCTTTGGCCTGTTTGGAGACCAGAGCGAATCCTACAACCTCCAGGTGTCCAGGCAATCCACGGGAGCCCTCACCTGCGCAGTCAGCGCAGTAGCTGCAGGCCAGGGCAGTTGCCTGAATGATTTCAAGACTGCCGGGCCCGGGCTTGGGGAGGCAGAACTGACCAGTTCAAAGGCTAGTGTTTCGTGCACCAATGCAGGCGGCGAGAACGTAAAGTGCACCGTGAAGAACTTCTGGCTCCCGCAGAAGGTCACAGATGCATCCACATGGATTTCTGATTACGGGGATCCAGCATACGTTGCCTACTGGCAGAGCTTCCCGCCTGAGGAGGACACGTGGACTTACAAAGAGGACCTCAAGATACACGTTATAGCGGCCTCAGTGGCATTCATACCGTTGGGGAAGACCGCCAGCGTGGCAAGCAAGATAGAGCAGATTGGTTTCATTGCGCCGGAAAAATTCGGCCTCCAGACTGCAATCAAGAACCTAATAAAGAACACTGTAGGGGGCAAGTTCAAGACAAGGGTCATAAGGCTGGCCTCTGGGGCAACAATAGAAGGCGCTGCCAGGGCTGCGGCATATGCTGACAGCGTAATAGGCAAGTTCGAGCCTAGGGCAAACAAGATCATCCTCAAGAGCCCCTATGAAAGCGCAGAGACATACAACCTGCCCCCGCAGTTGCAGGGAAGTCCCATAGTCCTGGAGAGAGAGACCGGTTTGATAGGCACGGAAAAGACCATAGCGCATTTTGCTTCGCCCTGCAAGATAGAATCGATGGACGTCGAGCCGGTGAATGTGCTCTGCCCGACTTACACCTATAATTCGCTTTCATCCACCCCGGCCTGCTCGCCGCTGGATGCAGGTAGGAACTTCATAACCATAGATTTTAGCAAGGAATCACAGTCGCAGCTGCCTGCCTGTGACATAGACAGCTACATGGGTTTCATAGGGATGGGCAGCTTTGATTTCAATGGTGTGAAATCCATGCCTATGGACAAGGTGGTTGAAATATTCAGGAACAACGGCTACACAGTATCCGATAACTTTTTTAATGTGGGGAAGTACCTGAGGCCCGCTGATGAGGGGGCAAAAGACAGCAGCGAGACAGACGGGATGCCAGACCACCTCTATTTTGACTCTGGCATAACAGGAGGACTGAGCGCCACATCTTTCGGCGCGAACCTTGCAGGTGTCCTGATGGACACGGACTATGACGGCCGCATAGATTCATATTCAGTAAACATGTGCAGCACGCCAGGCATTGGAATCACAAATGTAAAGAAGCTCGATGCAGGGCTAGAAACAGGTGAGCACAACTACTGCTTTGATGAGAGGGGCTTCCTGAAGAAGTCGCTGACACAGGCTGATGACCTGATATCATTTGGCAGTGGGCTCGTGACCGCGGGGGCTATAGCGGGGGTTGTAACAGGCGGCACGGCATGGGCTCTTACAGCCACGGCTGGAGTATTAAGCATTGGGGCTTCATATGTCGGCTGCAGCGGCTGCTGGCCAGGGAGCCCGGCATGAAAGCCTTCAGCGACCTGCTGGTCTACATAATATTCGCGGTAGGTGTCGCAGCAATGCTGCTGATATATTTCATAACAAAATTCGGGAGGTTCTTGTAATATGGCGGCGGGGAGCCAGAGAAAAGGGCAGACGGAATACTTCACGCTCTTCATAATACTCGCAGTGCTCGCCATAATAGGCATAATGATAGTTTTCGTGCTGCTGCCAAGGATACTTGGCCTCGGGGACAGCGGCTTTTTCGGCATATTCTAATGCATGGCGCAGATGCGGATTCCCCGTATTTTAACTTCTTTCCACAAATATAACCCATGAGCGAGGGCCCGGTATCATGGATGCTCTGGACGATTGCCGCCATAGTCATCGGGCTCCTGATATTCGTCTTCTTCATCACGACCGTAGTGCTTTTCATAGCCCCGGCATGCTGGAAGAACACTGTCAGCGAGATTGAAACGCTGACAGGAGGCAGGACGCTTGCCAAAGGCCTGCTAGGACAGCCGGACTTCACGCAATCCATAACGCTGGCCGGCTCATGCGTCAATGAGGTCGCATTAGGCGGCGTGGACGAGTGCATAAACGCCTGCGGGGACCCCGGGTTCAGGGGCAGCGAGGAGAAATGCCTGCAGCAATGCGCCAAATGCGAGAGGACAAATGGCTGCATCGCGGCCACGCCCAACCTTGGCGGCTTCTGGAGCAAGATAGGCGATAATTCGCTTTCGTATACTGAGGCAATAAAGCTCGGCCTGGCTGACATCGAGCCCGTGGTTGCCGCGAGCAACTACCAGTTCAGCTACCAGGGCCCGCCCCTCCGC
This sequence comes from Candidatus Aenigmatarchaeota archaeon, assembly GCA_016198605.1. Classification (GTDB taxonomy): domain Archaea; phylum Aenigmatarchaeota; class Aenigmatarchaeia; order QMZP01; family QMZP01; genus JACQIG01. The sequence goes on from JACQIG010000025.1 coordinate 8,477, forward strand.
GGCAAGAAAGACGAGGTGCAGGAGATATGCCTGCATTTCACCAAGGCCGAGAATTCAAACGTGTATAAGGTGGAAAGCGCGGGCACAGAGCTTTGCAGTGGTGGTGGACAATGAAAGGCACCGTGGAGCAGATATTCCTGATACTTGCAATCCTGCTTGGCATAATAGGAGTGATAATCGTTCCAAGGGTAACCTCAGGCCTTGACACGCCCGAGGCCAAGTCGCTTGAGCTTGCCACTGCCATCGCTTCTTACGCCAGCGCGCTGTCCTCTGTTGAAGCCGGGAGGGTGGAGATAAGGACCGGGGACAGCTTCACGGTCACGCTGCAGGAGGCATACCCCAAGCCCATAATAGTCAGATACTTCAAGGGTGATAGAGAAGCGACAGGCTCCGCTGTTGTCGTAGCCTACGAGCAGAAGCAGGTTGAGCCGTTCACGTATGAGAAAATAAACAGGGTGTGCGTGGTCAAGGAACCGGGCAAGGACCTGGCGGAGGTGGTCAGATGCTGAAAGGGCAGGAGGAAATCCCGATAACGCTGGCAGTTGTCATCTTTGCAGGGACGCTGACCGCGCTGTTCATACTGATATCTGCGCTGAGCTCGCTGTCAGTGAAGGCGGGCAACGTGCAGGAGGACGTGGATGCCGTTGACCTTGCGCACCTTTACGAGAAGTGCCTTGCAAAAGGCGGCATTGTGGATGTGGGTTCCCTGGAAGGGATAAGGTTCTTGCACAGTCACTGCAACCTCCACCCGTCTTCCGTGGAGATAAAAGACCTTGAAACAGGAAAGACGATGTCCTTTGGCGTGTCCGGAGGGGAGATAAGGGCCGGCAAGGAGCACGGCATATTTGTTTCCATAAAGGCCGGTGATGAGATCCATCCGGCTGAGCTTACTGTAAAGAGCGCACCAAGGGGGGGTCCCGATGTCAAAATATAAGGGCTCTGTCATCGCCTTGGCATTCCTGGCGGTGATAGCAGCAATAATACTGGGTGCGGCGCTCATTTTCTTCTACTTCACGTTCCTGCAAAAGCTCCTGGTGATAAACAGCGGCATTGATGTCCTCGTGTCCTCCGGCGATATAGGGAGCGGCCTGTCAAGCTTGCTGGAGGCGAAAAAGGGCCCTGTAAATAATGCCGAGATAATAGGGACGCTTGATGGAAAGGCCGATGATGGCGCCTTGGCCGCAACCCTGGGAAAAATGCAAAAATCGCTTAGCGTGTATGATGGCAGCGGCACTAGGATATGGTCACATGGCAACCAGTCAAGCGGGCTGTATACCGATGTGGCGCTCACAGGGGGGAGGAAGGGGAGGGCTGGCCTGTCATGAAAGGGACCGCGATAAACATACTGACGGCGTTCCTCATAGCCATAGCGTTTTTCATATTCCTCTTTTCAATCTCGTTCTCTTTCCTGCCCACGGACATAGAGGCGGAGAAGCTTGAGGTCAGGGTAGACACCTACTCAATGGAGAACGCCCTAAGGGCTGCAAAGATATACCTTGACACGGGGTTCAGGTTTTCAGCCTACCAGGCAATGCATGACACTGGCGCTAATGGAGGGTGGGACGCCATACCACAGGAGAGTCTCTACGCTTCCGGGAAGGCTTTTGCAATATGGAGTGACAAGGGCAATGACACCTCCCCCGCGGAGGAGCAATTGGAAGGGGAACTGGCAAAGGCAATGGCCAGGCGGGTGGGTGAATATAGGGGCAATGGCTTCAGGTTCCTTAATGATTATGAGGTAAGGCTCCCTCCCTATAAGGAAGTGAGGGCGGAATTCACCGGGAATGATATTGCCGTTTCTGCTGTAGCAGAGAACAGGCTATCAATAGGCAAGACAAGTGGGGACGGCAACAGGACAGCCATGATAGAGAAGTCGGGAGACCTGAAGGACAGCTTTTCCTACCCATACCTTGCGCTTTTCAGGGAGGCCAAGAGGATAAATTCAGAATCCGGCCCCGCTATCGCAACGGAAACGCAAAGGATAATAGAAGCCGCAGGCTATCCAAAGACCTTCCATGGCACGGCAGACCAGACATGCGAGGAGGCGTTCACCAAGATAACCGGCAGGAACTACCTGAGCGCAGGCCAGGAGCTCGGCAGGAGGATAGCGGAGAGCGGTGCAATCGGCAAGGTCCCGCTCAGCCAGGAATACGTGACAGAGAGCCTCGTGCTCTCCTCTGAAGTGGAAATAATAGAGGCCTCATCCTCAAAGAACAACCTGAAGAACGAGCTTGACTGCGAGGTGCAATACCGGAAGGACGTGGCGGTGATGGCGGGGGTGAGCGACGGCGATGAGTCCAGGAGGGTGCCTGTATATGATGGCGGGAAGACAACCTTCGCCCCGCTGGGGTTCTCCTTCGTCATGAAAGCTTAAATGCATTGGCCTGCTAATTTCTATAGGCATCAGCTACACAGGAATCAAGCAACATCATTGATTAAGCAAAAGAAGGACTAACTGCTGGCTTAATAGGCCGCTGGCTTTATCCAATATATACAAGCCAGAACCTGCTTAGCCAGACTTCAGGAATCAAACAATATCAACAATTAAGCAAGAAAGACAGGAGGTAGGTAACCATGGCAGAAACACAGCAACAGGCAAGGGATTCAAGGATAGAAGAGAGGCCCGACAGCAGATCCGGATACCCGCAAAGGCCCAAGAGGGAGGAAAATGTCATCTTCGTCGGCAAGAAGCCAACGATGAGCTACGTGCTGGCGGTGATGACGCAGTTCTCCGCAGGCACAAAGGAAGTGCACATAAAGGCGAGGGGAAGGTCAATCTCCCGCGCAGTGGACGTCGCAGAAGTTGTCAGGAACAGGTTCGCGACCGACGTCAAGCACACTGTGGACATAGGGACTGACGAAGTCACGGACGAGAAGGGCAACAAGATAAACGTCTCCACGATTGACGTGAAGATGAACAAGTAAGCTTCCGCCAGGTCATTGATTATTGGGGCCTGTGTTGATTTTCTTTTTCCCCGATTTTATAGTCCCGGACACCCTTATGGTCTCAAACACGACCTTCTGGTCGCCTATCTGGTGTATCAGCGCCAGCGCGGTCTTCACATGGTCAACGTGCGTGTGCGAGCACTTTATAGCCCCAACCTTCCCGTCCCAGAGGTTCTTCACCACCCAGATGTTGGCCTTGGCGAGCCCCTGCTCGCCCATCCACGTCAGCATGGAATTCATTATCGCGTTCTTCATGTCAGGATAGAACAGCCTACCCTCAGAATGCACGAGGAAGAAGACGTAGCGCTTCTTTTCCCGCAGGCTGGGCATTGTGCGCGGCATGTAAAATGATTTAACTATGCTGTTTAAATAACAGCTATTATGTCCAATGCAAGGGAATTCGTTGCCGGCGTGATGGAAGGAAGCATAAGTCTTGGCGACTTCTATGAAAGGCTCTTCAGGAAGCTCAAGGAGCTCGACAGGAAGTACAATTTCTTCATAACGCTTGCGGAAAAAGAGGCCCTTGCCCCCAAGGCAGGCAAGGGCTGCCTTGCAGGCCTTCCGATATCCGCCAAGGACAATATCTGCACCCGCGGCATCCGCACAACCGCAGGGTCAAGGATATTGGAGCCGTACATACCGCCTTTTGATGCCACATGCATTGCCAGGGCAAAGCAGGAAGGCGGGGTTATAATTGGCAAGACGGCTCAGGACGAGTTCGGCTTCGGCACGTTTTCAACCAATTGCGGTTTTAAAATCCCGAAGAACCCCGTTGACCCCACCAGGTCCTGCGGCGGATCCTCAGGCGGCGCTGCGGGATTGGTGAGGGCGCTTGATGAACCGCACATAGCGATAGCGGAATCCACCGGGGGCAGCATCTCCTGCCCCGCGAGCTTCTGCGGCGTCGCAGGCCTCACGCCAACGTATGGCCGCGTCTCAAGGTACGGCCTGATAGATTACGCGAACTCGCTGGACAAGATAGGCGTGATAGCAAAGACAGTGGATGATGTTGCATTAATGTTCTCTGCCATATCAGGGCATGATCCCCTGGACCCAACCTCTGTGAACAAGCCTGCTGAAAACATCCGGCTTAAAAAATCAAAAATGAAAATAGGGGTCCCGAAGGAGTATTTTGAAAATGTAGGCGAGAAGATAGGCAGTGCAATATGGAACGGGATCAAGAAGCTGGAATCGGAGGGGCATTCCTACAGGGAAGTCTCGCTTCCCAATACAAAACACTCGCTTCCCGCATACTACATAATAGCCACGGCTGAGGCCTCAACAAACCTCGCCAAGTTCTGCGGCATGAGGTATGGCGCAGAGGAGCGGATTGGCGGCCCGATGGGCGAGTATTTCCCGGAGGTGAGGACGAAATATTTCGGTGAAGAGGCCAAGAGGCGCATACTTCTGGGGACCTACAGCCGCATGGCAGGCTTCAGGGACCAGTATTACCTGAAGGCAATGAAGGTAAGGACCCTTGTAATAGAAGATTTCAGGAAAGCCTTCAGGAATCTTGATGCGCTGATAGCCCCCACAATGCCAGTGGTTGCCCCAAAATTCTCCGAGATAGAGAAGCTCACCCCGCTGGAGAACTACATGATGGATGTGCTTACTGTGGCGCCAAACCTTGCAGGGATACCAATGCTTTCCGTGCCTTGCGGCTCCGTGAATGGGCTTCCCGTGGGCATGCACATAATGGGCGACTACCTCCAGGAGGGCAAAACATTATCCCTGGGGAAGGAAATGGAAACTTATTCTAATCGGAATTAAAAAGTCCTGGAGGATTTATACCTCTCCTTCCAAGAAAAGTGATATGGCCGCGAAGGAGACAGTAAGATGGAAGGCTTTTGACAGGTTAGGGGTTAGGCGGAGGTATTCAGAAGTCCCGCATTATGCAGAACTTATGTACGGCCACAGCACCAACGGCCACCCGTTCAATTACGTGGCACATGTGGTGAACGGGAAGACAAAGGAGAGACAATTCTTCTGCGGAGAAAATATTGAGGGAGCGTATACGGCAGAGTCAAGGGGAATATTCCGCTCAAAGGTGAAGGAAAAGCTGCTGGGCGAAGGCTACAGCGTTGATTAAATATAAAGCCCAATTATTTCTATGGCAGAATTCAGGCAGGGAAAAACAGTGAAGACGCTCACGCTTAAAGGCAGGGAGGTTGTATTCCGATATCCCAAGATGTCTGACATTGACCAGATGTGGAGGAATTACAACAGGATGATCCGTGAGGGGGCCATGCTTTCAAGGAACACCGTGATAAAGAAGAAGGATTCTCGTGAATGGCTTGAGAGCCGCATAAAGCAGATGAGGCAGAACAAGGCGGTGCAGATCATGGTGGAAGTTGAAGGGAAAATAATCGGCTCTGCGGACATAAAGCGTGATCCGATGGAGGTCTCCACACACTCAGGCGACCTTGGAATCGCCATAACAAAGGAATACAGGGGGATTGGGATAGGCCCCGCGCTGCTCGATGTTGTATGCTTCCTCGCGAAGAAGAGGATGAGACTGAAGATTGTAAAATTCACCGTGTATTCAGAAAACAGGCATGCGATACACGTCTATGAGAAATGCGGCTTTAGGAAGGCAGGGGTGATACCAAAGAGGATTTATAAGAAAGGCAAATACATAGACGATATAATTATGTACAAGCCTCTGTGACGCTTTTATATCTGACATTACTATATGCTGCTATGAAAATCAGCGAATTGCAGCCCAACTCCAACGCGACCCTTGACAAGGTGGAAGTGGTGGAGAAGGGCGAAGTCAGGGAGTTCATGAAGTTTGACAGGCCCGGCAGGGTCTGCAACCTCAAGATAAAGGACAGCTCCGGGGAAGCGCAGCTGACGCTCTGGAACGAGGAGATAGAGTCCGTGGACGAAGGGGACAACATAAGGATAACTGACGGCTGGGTGAAGGAGTGGAACGGCAAGATCCAGGTTTCCCGCGGCAAGAAGGGCACGATAGAGAAGCTCTGATTACAGATTGCGGTATTTACACCCTCGTAGGGTCGTAGGGCAATGGGGTTAGAGGGCATATGCCATGTCCTTGCGGGCAAATAAACTTCGTTTCTTCATCAGTTTTGTATACAGCAGGCCGCCGGCCAGCGAGCCTGCAATGTCCATCATCCAGTCTACTGCGTCGGCTGCCCTGTTGGGCGTGAAGAACTGGATTATTTCCGCTGCCAGGCCAACACCTGCGCCTATTATGACAGCCGCAAATATGAGGTTCTTCCTGGATTTTCGGAAGGCTGTGGCCGCCAGGAGGCCGTAGACGAAATAGGCAAAGAAGTGAATATAATACCCTTCCCTGAACCCGGGCAGCCCCACGTCAGGGGTCTGCGGCACAGAGGGGAGCGCGGAAGTGGCCAGCAGCGCAGCCGTCTCCAGCAGTAACAGCGCCCTGTAAACGGCCAGCCTCTCCATACAAATAGTTAAATGGGCGCAAATAAGAAGTATTATGCTGATAGGGATCGTAGGCAAGACAAACGTGGGCAAGAGCACCTTCTTCAAGGCGCTGACGCTGATGGACGTGGAGATAGGCGACAGGATATTCGTCACCATAAAGCCCAACCAGGGCGTTGGGCACGTAACAAGGCAATGCCCGTGCAAAAAACTCGGCGTGAAATGCAACCCGAGGAATTCCCAGTGCGTTTCAGGCATCCGCCTGATGCCAATAAAGCTGCTTGACGTTGCCGGCCTGGTGCCTGGCGCCCACGAGGGGAAAGGCCTCGGAAACCGCTTTCTGGACGACCTCAGGCAGGCCGATGCGTTCATACAGGTGGTTGACATGTCGGGCTCCACCAACGAGAACGGCGAGCACGTTGAGTCCGGCAGCTACGACCCTGAGAACGAGATAGAGTTCCTGAAGCACGAAATGGACGAATGGTTCTCCGGGATATTGAAGAGGAACTGGGACAAGATAAAGAAGCAGGTGCAGCATGTGGGCAAGAATCTTGAGGAGGAGCTTGCCAGGCAATTATCCGGCTTGAACATATCCGAGGACAGTGTAAAGCAGGCAATCAAAAACCTTGACCTTTCAAAGGACCCCGTGAAGTGGGATGAAACTGACCTCAAGCTGTTCTCCATAGAAATAAGGGCGCTGTCCAAGAGGATGATAATAGCGGGGAATAAGGTTGACATGAAAACAGGGGAGGAGAACTACAAGAGGCTGGAGCAGGAGCATGACATAATGCCCTGCTCCGCGGAGAGCGAGCTGGCATTGAAGGAGGCCGCCAAGCACGACCTTATTGAATATTTCCCCGGGGATGGTGGTTTTAAGGTGCGAGGGGAGCTGAGTGATAAACAGAAAAAAGCCCTTGAATTCATACAAAAAAATGTCCTGGAAAAGTTCGGCTCAACCGGAGTGCAGCACTGCATTAATTCCCTTGTGTTTGACGAGATGGGCATGATAGTGGTCTATCCCGTTGCCAGCATATCCAGGCATTCGGACAAGCAGGGCAATGTCCTGCCTGACGCCTTCCTGGTGGCCCAGGGAACAAGGCTGAAGGAATTCGCGGAGAAGGTCCACTCCACAATGGCAGAGCACTTCATCGGCGGCCTTAACGCGGAGAGGAAGAAGATAGGCGCAGACTATGAGCTTAAGGACGGCGACGTTGTGGAGATACTGTTCAAATAGCCTTTTTACCAAAAAGGCTAGCGAAAAAGGGAGGCTGCCTCACGAGGCAGTTCCGGCTTGAATCAATTGCAGCAAGCCGGCAATGAAGGCGTCGGCTACGCCTTCCACAAGGCTTAAAACCCCTCACCCCCATTTCTTCTTATGCTCTACCTGATCTCAATAGGCCTCCATGACGAGAAGGACATGTCCCTGAAGGCCCTGGAGGCGGCGAAGAAGTGCGACATGCTTTACGCGGAATTCTATACTAACAAGATGAATACCACTGTTAACAGGCTTTCTGCCCTTATTGGTAAAAATGTGACTGAATTAAAACGGCCTGATTTAGAGGAAAATTCAGATAAAATAATCAGCGAGGCAAGGAACAAGAATGTGGGGATCCTTGTGGGCGGCGACGCATTGAGCGCAACAACCCACATATCCCTCATATTGGACGCAAAAAAGAAAGGGACCAAGGCGCAGGTGATACACGGTTCCAGCATACTCACGGCCGTGGCGGAGACAGGGCTCCAGCTTTACAAGTTCGGCAGGACTACCACCCTGGCCTTTCCGGAGAAGAATTACTTCCCCACAAGCGCATATGATGTTGTGCTGGAAAACAAGAAAGGAGGATTGCACACCCTTATACTCCTGGACGTCAAGCCCGGGAAGGGGATGACGCTTAAAGAAGGCATCGGGCTCCTTATGGAGATGGAAAGGCAGAAAAATAAAGGGCTGTTTGACGGGAAAACAAGGCTTGTTGCAGCCTCTGGTTTTGGCGGGAGGGCTGAAATAAGATACAATTCAATGGAAAATCTCCTCAAGGACAAATCAATTGGCATGACACCTGCAGTATTAATCTGCCCCGGAGAGCTGCACTTCATGGAGAAGGAATGCCTGGAAAGCCTGTAACTATTTCTTCCTCTTTGACCCTGACTTGCCCGCGGCCTTCCTGTGGGTCTCCGTCCACTTCAGATTCTTCGGCTCCCTGCCCATGTTCCAGTTCGCCTGGCATTTGGAGTCGCAGAAGTGGAACATCCTGCCGTCATTCTTCACGAACACCTTCCCCCTGCCGAGGGGTATCGCCTTGGAGCAGAACGAACATTTGTAGCTCATACCGAGGTTAATTGTCTTCTGGCAATATAAATGTTAGCTTTTAAGCCCAGGTATGCAAGACCTTTCCATGGTGGGTAAGAAATACCTGGCTGAACTTGTCGGGACAATGATCCTGACCTTTGTCATAACAGCAACCGTGGTATCCAGCAAGGCCATATCAGGAGGGGCTTTCGGCATCGGGGGCCTCATAGCAATAGGCCTTGCGGCAGCAATCGCCCTGACGGCAGTGATCTACAGCATAGGCCACATATCAGGGGCGCACGTCAACCCCGCCGTGACCATAGCAATGGCCATAGCGGGCAAGATGAAGACAAAAGACGTGATACCCTACCTTCTGGCGCAGTTCATTGGCGGGATAATAGCCAGCGTCCTCCTCTGGGCCGTGGCAGGCCCCAGCTTCGGGCTTGGCGAGACGACCGCAGGACTGTTCGGAGTAAAGGGCGCGCTAGGCATGGAGTTCCTCGCGACAGCGCTTTTTGTCGTGGTAATACTCGCTGTCACCGCAAAGGGGAGCGAACATGCCGGCCTTTCAATAGGCCTCTACCTAGGCGCTGCACAGCTCTTCGGCATAGTATTCTCGGGGGCTTCGCTTAACCCCGCGAGGAGCCTGGGGCCAGCATTGCTGGTTGGCGGGCAGGCATGGAGCCAGCTGTGGATATACTTTGCCGGCCCGATAATCGGGGCAATAGTGGGGCTGGTCGTATACAAGGTATTCATCGAGGAAGCAAGAAGGCAGGTTGCGCCTTCAAAGCCTGTGAAGATGGCCGCGAAGAAGTGAGGTTTTTTGTTTCCTTTCATTTTGGTTGCCATAGGCATCAGGCTGTCTTTATATTTATTGCCACAAAAGCATTATGTTATCTATGCTGAATATCGGGGACAAGGCGCCTGATTTCACCCTGAAGGACCCTGACGGGAAGGAGGTTTCCCTGCACGGCCTCCTTGGAGAGGGGGACATACTGCTCTACTTCTATCCCGCAGACTGGTCGTCCGTCTGCACGAAGCAGCTTTCAGGCTTCTGCTCAATGGAGGACGAGTTTAAGGGGCTTGACATAAGGATAGTCGCGGTAAGCGCTGACCACGCTTACTCACACAAGGCCTTCGGGGAGAAGCTGGGCGCAAAATTCACGATGCTTTCCGGGACGAAGGAAGTGTTTGAGAAATACGGCATTTACCTGCCCAACGGCTTCGCCAACAGGTCCTACTTCCTCCTGGACAGGCACGGGAAGATAAAATTCATGAAGGTCATGCCCCAGCCGTCAGACATGATAGAGAACGAGAAGCTCGTGGAGTTGCTGAGGGAACATAAGTAAACCTATTGCCTATTTCTTAAGGTGGAACTCAACCTTCATGCCATCGGGATCTGTAAGGAATATCCCAGTCCCTCCGAAGCCATCGTCAGTGATGCCTTCCTTGCTCATCCTTATTTTGTTTTTCTTCAGAATAGCCTCCACCTTCTTCAGTTCAGCCATTGTTTCAATATTGAAAGCGAAATGGTCAAGGCCTGTCCTATTCCTGTCGAACTTGTTGTCCTCTATCTTGTAATCCCTCGGTTCTGACAGCCAGAGGCTTACTTTGCCGTCGCTGAGGCCTGCGTTGTCTTTCTCCTCGTGGAATACCTCCCAGCCCAGGTCTCTGAGGACCTTCATGTAGAATTCCTTTGACCTCTGGGCATTGCTTACCGTAATCACGATATGATGGAATCCTTTCGCCAGAACCATATGACAGTTCACCGCTTCTGCAGCCTTCCCTCGCTGTCCATCTCCGTCTCTTTAAGGAGAATCACGTCGCCCCTCTTGACAGGCCCGACAACGTTCCTCGTAAGTATCTTGTCCTTGTCCTTGCCGTCCATGACCCTGCACCTGACCCTGCTCACGCCCTTTATGCCAAGCTTCCCCAGTATCTGCAATACCTCAGCAGGCGTCGCCATATTTGCCTCTCTATTCACCCAATTATGAAGATTATTTCACTTTATTTGAGCCCCTTGAGCTTGCCGGCAAGGTCCGCTATCAGCTTCTTCGCGTCCCCCTCGGACTCTATCGCGATGGAAGACGTCTGGACCTCTATCCCCGCCGACTTGCCCAGCTCCAGTTTTGAAGGCACGTAGGCGTAGGGCACCTGTTTCTCCTCGCAAAGGACAGGCAGGTGCATGAGCACTTCCTCAGGCGTTACATCCTCGGCCATCACCACTAGCTTGGCCAGGCCCCTCTCTATGGTCTTTGTGGTCTCGTTCACGCCCTTCCTGACTGTGCCAGTGGTCTTCGCCAAGGATACGGCTTCGTAAACCTTCCCCACAAGCTCCTTCGGCACTTCAAATTTGACAAAAGCTGGTCTTGCCATGTCATCCCCCCATATGCGCTGGCGGTGATCTGCACATAGTCAGCCGTGTGCTGCCTGTTCGCAAGTCACGGCCAGCGCTGTTAGGTCGTTACATAATATAATGGCAGTGTATTTAAAGCTGTTGAGGGGGTCCCCCCTGAAGGCATTTATACCCTTTGCGCATATAGTAATCTATGGAGAAGCACCAGAAGGCCGAGAGGAAAGAACGCAGCTCCGGTGTCACCCCTTACCTGATTATAGCCCTTATAATAATAGTAGTTGAAACTGGCTTCATAGCCTACCTTCTTGCAAAGGGCACCATGACTGTCCAGCCGCTGCCTAGCCCTGACAACCAGCAGCCGCCACCGCCGGAGCCCCCGCCAGTAACAGGCCCTGCGCTGCGCCAGACCGGTGATGTGGAGTTCACCACCAGCGATGGAGTGATAATCAAGGGAACGCTCAGCTTCCCTTCCGAATACAAGGATGCGTATCCTGTGGTCATACTTGTCCACCAGCTCTCCGGCAGCCGCCACCAGTGGGATTCCTTCGCGCCAACGCTGCTTGGCCAGGGCTATGCTGTCCTCGCCTATGACATAAGGGGCATGGGGGAGAGCACCATGAGCTTCTCCAACGGGCAGGAGGTCCCTTACGTGAAGCACCCGGTGGACAGGCTTTACAGGGACAGCATGATAGGCGACATGAGGGCTGCCCTGGACTTCGTGCTGGCCAGGCAGGACATAGTGGGCAACAGGATTGCAGTGATGGGCGCAAGCCTGGGAGCCAACATAGCCTACGTATCCTCTGGCGCGTACCCTGAAGTAAAGACCAGCATAGCGCTTTCCGCGGAAAATACCGGCGGCGGCGCGCTTTCAGGTTCCACCATAAACAACTTCAACCCGCACGGCATATTCTTCCTGAGCGACAACTTTGAGGGCCCGGATGCCAGGGACCTGTACTCGATTTCTGACGACCCGAGGAAGGTGAACATTTACCCTGGGCCATCGCATGGCATAGGACTGCTCACAAAGCCGGAGGTCGTGAGGGACATACTTGAATGGCTGAGTGTTAACAGTTAAGGCCATACAGCCCGCCATCTATTCTAAGCCTTCAGTAAAGATAGCACCCTCAGTGACTCATCATCCAGCGGCGCATTAGCACCTCTAGGAGTCCTATTCATTATTGGCCTGTACCCGTGCTCCCTGACTATCATCCCAACCTCTCCGGCCAGCCTCTCTGCAGAGCCTGCATTCAAAACAAAACCAGGCAGTTCAGGCTTCGTGATGTAAGTTACAACCACCCTTCCAGGCCTTGCCATGTATTGCGGCTCACCGAAAATATAGACGCGCTTCTCTTCAGGCATATTTATCCACCAGATTAAATTGAAGAAAACACCATCCTGATTTTCTCGTCCAATGGCCTGCGTTTGCCATTGGGGTCCCTTCCAATGACTGTCTTGTATCCATTCTCTTCTATAACATGTTTAATGTTATTCACGGAGTCATGGCCAGATATGCTGTACCGTGTCCCATCATCTAATGGAGGGTCAAACCAAAACCTTATGCCCGCCAAATGCTTATCCTGCCAAACATAAGCTATCTTCCCTTCCATATCACTCGCCATTATCCCCGGAATCCATGTGCACGTTGAGCTTTTTCTTGAGTATCCTGCCAGCCTCCCTGATGAACTTCCTGACGTATTCCCTGTTCATCAGCAGCTGGCCCTTCTGCAGCTCAAGGACCTTGCCATCCTTCACGACCTTGTTCATCCTCTCCAGGTCCGTGAGCACGTCCAGGTATTTCTTGTCCACCAGCCCGGGCCTTACCAGGCTGGCCTCAAACGCCTTTGATAGGGGCTCGTTCCTGGGGGAGGGCTTGTTGAGGGCCTTCAGCAGCGTCAGCGTGGTTTCCGTCATTATTGAGTAGGACTTCTCTATTATGTTCTCCCTCTTGAGTATCTCTATCTTGACAATCAGCCCCTGCATCCTCTTGACAAAGGCCTTTGACTTGACAATCCACTCGTCCAGGTCCTTGCCGTCAACCTTGTTGACCCTCTTGTGCTCCACTTCCTTCCTGAGCTCTATGATGTCCTCAAGGTCCTTCACGCTCTTCTCGTCAAGGAAGCTCATCTTGACCAGCGTCCTCCTCAGGGCCTCGGGCGCGTCCCCTGGCCTGGGAGGGTTCTTGCCGAGGAACATCAGGACGGCCTGCGCGCTCTCCAGCATCGCGTAATAAAGGTCCTCCACGACCATGTAAATCTTCGCGTTCTCCACCCTCTTTACCCTCTTGGGCCCGCGCTCTATGTATTTCTCCACGGCCTCCCTGGAGGGCTTTATCTCGCCCATCTGCAGGAGCCTCTTGATCGGCAGGAATATGTCCCTGTCATAGACAGGCACGCCTTCGCGGATGAAATTGAATACTATGGGGTGGCCTATCCTCACCATCTGCCAGAACTCCGTGAGCAGGTAGGGCTGCTGCACCGAAAGCTGCTTTGAGCACTTCTTCGCGATTATGTCCAGGTCATCCTCCAGCTTGTCCCTGAAGGCGGGGGTTATCCTGTTTCTCGTGTCGTCTATTATCAGGAAGACGTCTATGTCGGATTCGCCGCGGAACTCGTCCCTGGCTGTTGAGCCGAACAGAACAATTGACCTGACTACCGGCCCGTAAAGCTTCAGCACGTCCTTGGTGAACTTCTTGAGGATCTCAATCCTCTCCTTCCTCTGCTTCTCCTTCTCCATCTCCTGCTTGGTGAGGGGTTTCTTCGGCTTCCCGTACTCGTCCGGCTGCTCAGAAACAGGCTCCACCATCTCCGCGTTCTCCATGTGCTGTATCCTGTCAACATCCTCTGGCTCGCCCATCCTCTGGGCCTCCATGCCAGGCTCCGCGGTGAAGGACTTCCTTTGCTTCCCTGTGGGCCTTGTTTTCTTAACCATATTGTCACCTTGTAATAATAACATATAAGTATTTATAAAGTTTTCTTTAGACTATATTGGCTTGTGGCTTTAAAAATTCACCGCCTAACTACAGGAGGCTTTGACCCGGAAGAAGTCTTGGAAGAAGTCTTTTTCGCTTCCACCTCATTGGAATAAGCACTCTCGCCGCCCGCAATGTCCATGGAAGTCACGCGGTAATAATATGTTACCCCATCTATCACTGATGTGTCAATGAAGTCAACAGGCCCCACGGTTGTCCCGACAAGCCGATAAGGCCCTCCAGGCGTTGTGCCCCTATATATTGCATAGTTATTGAAATCAGGCTCCTCGTCACCCTTCCAGGAAAGCCTTACAGAGGCGCCGCTTGTCGCCTGCAGCCCGGATGGAGCAGGCGGTATCGGGTCAAGCGTGGCGAAGAATATGTCCTGCGCGCTGCCCACCCTGAAGGATACCCACACTATCGTGTTTCCGTATACGTCGGGGGTGGCATCAAGATAAGGCGTATCCGCGACCTTGTATTCCCTGCCGGTGGCAATGTCAAAAATGTATATGTCAGGGCCCTTAAGACGCCTCTCCCTTAAGTCATACCAGACTATGAAGTTCCCTGATATAGCGGGTCTCAACTGTAAATCCGGAGCGCCTGTTACCAGGTACTGGCCCTCGCACCTTCCCTGCGGGTAGCAATCCCCGGTCCCGTAAACGCCATCAGGCCCGAGCTCATACATGTATATGTCAGACTCAGACAAGCCATTGATTATGTCAGCCCAGACGATGACCGTCCCTGATATCTCAGGATCCACCTGGTCTCCAGGCAGGTTGGTAATCCTTTGCTCTCCCAGTTCAGGATTGCCTATGTCATACAGGTATATCTCCGCGTTGCCGTGCCTGTAGTCATCCCAGACGACAAGCTTGCCATCCATCGCCATGTTCGGCAGCCAAGATTCAACCAGGTTGGGCACTATTTTCCGCTCTTCATTGGTGAAAAGGTCAAGCAGGAAGATGTCCCACCTGCCGTCCCTGTCATCAAGCCATATGACGTAGTCGCCTGAAACAGCCGGCTGCACCTGGTTCCTTGGATTCTTGGTAAGCTGGTATTCGCCCTCGCACCTCCCCTGCGGGTAGCAATCCCCGGTCCCATATCTGCCATCCGGGCCAAGCTCATAAAGCCAGATATCATAGAGCGTGAACGCATCAAAGTTCCTCCATACAATCCTTGTGTCCGCAATCCTTGGGAGTGATTGGTCGCCTGGCGCCACCTTTAATGGAAATGTCCTGCCTGACTGCAAATCATAAAGTAATATGTCCCCTTCAAAGCAGAATCTGATGCTGCAGCTGCCCCATACAATGCTCTTGCCGTTTGTTTCAGGCAGCGTCTGGGAGGAAAAGGCATTTGTGACCCTTGTTTCTGGGAAGTTCAACGGCTGCGCCCCTGGCACCAGGGAGGTGTAGAATTGCGCCACCCCGTCCTTGACGTCCACAGTCCCGCTATGGTCCGCGTATGTGAGCTTTGTCAGCATGATGGAATGCAACCCGGCATCCAGGCCGCTGACAATTACAGGGGTTATGCCCTTGAAAATATCATCCATGTACAAGAATGCGCCCGCGGGGGTTGAGGAAACGGAAAGATTCCTCCTCGGATTTAATGTAACATTCAGGAACGCGGTCTGCCCGCTGGGCACTTCCACCTCTGCTATATGATCCGAATAGCCCGCCTTGCTTATATTGACCGAGTGGTTTGTTGGATCAAGGTCATGGACGGTTATCGGGGTCGTACCCCAGAAAAAGCCATCAACAAACAAGAAAGCTCCTGTAGGCTCTGTTGTGACAGAAAGGTTCCCCTGAAGCATAAGCTTTACTTCAAGTTCGGTCACCTTCTGGTCAAAAACCTCAACGAGTGCCGAGTAGGCGCTGTAGCCTTCCTTGGACACTTCCACCATATATTCGCCAGCGGGCAGGCCCACCATCGCCGGAGTGGTTCCGGCAAAGCCATTCACCGTTACAAGTGCGTTGTCCGGCTCTGACCTCACCACAATCCCGTTCACGAGGTTGAGAAAGGCGTGCACGGATGTCGTCTGGCCGCTGTTGACTGTGGCTATGGTTTCGTAAGCGTCAAAATACGCCTTTGTTATCCTCAGGCTGAAATCCCGGGGGGCTATTGTAAACGACAGCGGCGTGTTGCCGATCAAGGCCCCGTCAGCGAACACGTCCGCCCCTGTTGGATCCGAGGTTATGTTTAGCGTTCCCAACTGGACCAATACGACATCTATAACCGTAAGTTCGCCTGCCGCTATCTGCACGTTGGCCACGTAATCTGCGTAGCCTTCCTTTATTATTTCCACCATGTGGGTGCCAGCTGCCAGGTCATATATTGTGACTGGAGTACTGCCTCTGAACTCATAGTCAACGTACAAGTCGCCTAGGGGCGTGGAGGTGACATAAAGGCTTCCTGTCTGCTCTGTAGCGCCAAAAAAGTCTGACCCTTCCGCTATCCTATCCACCACCACGCCGCTGGACTTTATCCTTTTCGCATACTCGCCCAATGTGGCAAAACTGATAAGGGCTACAAACAGTATATTGATTACAAGCAGCGCAATTATTATGGCCTCAAGGTCCGGCTTTTTGGAAGGCATAAAAACCAGCATCAGCAATTGGATGTAATATATATATGTTTGTCTGTTAATATATTATTGATAGCGCATGCAGGCCACCAAAGCGGAAATGATTTTGCTGATACTTTTCGTTCTCAACATAATACAGATAGGCCTGCTATCCTTTGCGCTCATGGGCATAGAGGCAGCCAAGTTTAAGTCGGAAGGCGGGATATTAGGAGCCCCGCAGACGCAGGCGGCTGCCCAGCGCCAATCAGACGTGGTAATACTATCTGATGCCTATAAGCCATACGCACCTGGCGACCTGCCTGAACAGCTGACCCGTGAATCCATCAAAAAAGTAATGGAGTCGGGCGCCAAGACTCCCATGCAGGTCGGTTCAACGCAGTATGTGGTAGCGGACGAGGGAACAGGCCCGCCTAATGAAAGGGCATACATAATCGAGCTAACGCAGCCCTCAGTAGGCAGGAAAAACACAGATCTGGTGAAATCCGGGCAGCCTGCTGCAAAACGGCTCAATGAGCTCAAGGCACACAAGAAGGCGATAGCAGCAGAGCACCAGAACATAAAGAACCAGATAGCAGGAGCAATAGGCAGAAAGCCCACCTTCAAACACGAATTTGACACGGCAGCCAACGGCATGGTCGCTAAACTGACCCCGCAGGAAGCAGGCGAGGTCAGAAGCATCAAAGGCGTCAAGAGGGTAACAGAAGAGCCTATATTCAATATAATACTGGACGTTTCAGTCCCCATGATAGGCGCTAACCAGTCATGGCCGCTCATTGACGGCAAGGGAGCGCCGCTGACAGGATTCGGTGTGAAGATAGGCATAATAGACACAGGCGTTGATTATTCACACCTGCACCTTGGCGGCAACCCCGACGGCACAGGGTGTTTTGGAGTTGGCTGCAAAGTGGAAGGCGGATTTGATTTTGTCAACGGCGACTTCGACCCGATGGATGATCATGGCCATGGCACCCACGTCGCATCTACTGCAGCAGGAAGGGAGGAGGGCCCAGGGTCTGGGACAGGAAACGGGCCCTTAATAGGCGTCGCGCCTGACGCAAATATATATGCATACAAGGTATGCAACTCAGGAGGCAGCTGCCCTGGCGGTCCCATTCTGAGTGCCCTGGACAGGTGCATTGACCCTAACAGTGACGGAGACCCCTCTGATCATCTTGGCGTGTGCTCAATGAGCCTGGGCGGGCAAGGGAACCCTGATGATGCGTTCTCTACGGCAGTTGATGAGGCTGTAAGGAACGGCGTCGTGCTTACCATATCAGCCGGCAATAGCGGGCCAGGTTCACAAACCATTGGAAGCCCGGGCACCGCGCGCGAGGCCATCACAGTAGGCGCGGCATGCAAGCCCAAGGACATAGGGGTGAGCA
>JACQIG010000003.1 GCA_016198605.1 Candidatus Aenigmatarchaeota archaeon
ACCATATATATTGCTAATGGGAGCACCATTCCAATAGTTCCGGTAGAATCTGAGACTTCTGTTATGTCCTAAACCACTCGGAAACATCCTCCTTGGAGGAGAAATTGTTCCCGGAGACAACAATGTGCAGCCTTGTGTAGACGCCCTTGGGGACGTCCAGCGTGGCGGTGGTGGTGAGCTCGCCGGAGGCCTCCACTTGCTTCGGGTCGCTCTCAAGCTGGGAGTACACCTTGCCCTCCTCTGTCGTGTCAAAGCCCACCCACACGTGCAGGTTGTCCGCTGTCCCGGAGCCCTGGTTCTTCGTGTCCACCGTCACCTTGTAGGTGGCTTCAAACAGGCTGTTGCCGACCACGTCGGAGTTCCAGGTGAAGGTGATTATCGGCCTGGGGACCAACGCGTATATCCTGCTCCTCGTCCCCTCGTATTCCGTGGGTATTTCCCCTATCTCCCACCCCTCCCCCGTGGTTTCCACATAGTAATAGTTCACTCCCTGGTGTTCAAAATAGCTGCCCTGGCAGTCCGTGCAGGCCACACCCACTGCCATGTGCCCTGGCGGGGATATCAGCACGGCATCATACCCCAACTCCTGCAATATGGTGCTCATCAGTATGGAGGTGTCCTCGCAGTCCCCGCCGTCGTCCACCAGTGTCTCCATGGGATAACGCGGGTACTCGTCAAATGCTGTGGTCACGTTGTCAGGCGTGTAAGGGAGGCTCTGCACGAATTCCACGACAAAATTGACCGTGTCAAGGCTGCTGAAGCCGTTCTCCTGCGCGGCTTCCCTGAACACACTTACGAGCTCGGTGATGAGGTTGTCATCATAAGGGTCCGTGGCGTATATCGAGTAGTCGCCCGTGGGCGGCCTTGGCTTGTTCTTGTAATAACCATACGCGGATTCCGCGAAAACCGGCCTCCAGGCGAATTCCTTGCCGCGGAAAGACCACTCGTATTCCCTGAGTATGTATTTGCCCTCTTCATCCGCAGGTATGCAGGAGCGCTCCTCCCCCTTGGGCACGCACTGGTAGCCAGTTGAGCTGGAGCAGGCATATGCCGTCCTGGCCTCCGTGAAATTGCCGCATGAGCCCCATGCGGACGGCGCTGGGCAAGCAGGGCAGAAGAGCGCCACCTGGGGGGTTTGAGGCACGCCGGCTGTGTAGAGGTAGGCCACAAGCATTATGATTACGAAAGTGCCCGCTGCCGCCAGGGCGGGGGTTGAAAAGGCCCTCATAATATTAATCTCCTCCACCAACAATATATAGACTGCTGACTTGAGCCAACAGAATATAGTCAGCTTTGGTGTCGTTATGAAGCCGGCGGCATGGAAGGATGTAAGTAACAGGGACGCGTGGAGGATAAGGGAGATAGAGAGGTTCGTCAAGCCCTATGACTATTCCACCAGGGAGAAATCAATAGCCACGGATGACAAGGTTTGCGAATTCTTCATAAAGCAGCTGCGCGAGGCCAAGGGGAAGCTGTTCAACACGATACAGCTCATGTTTGAGAGGCAGATGAAGGGCCTGGAAGCCTTTGAATCCGTGAGGCAGGACGTGGACATATTCTCGGACGAGGTGAAGGTGCGCCACTGCGAGTGGAGGGACGTGAAGCCGGAGTGGGTGGGGAAGATAATGGAGATAGACCTGGAGCTGATAAGGGGCACCCAGGAGCTCCTTGCCGTGCTGCATGAGGTGTACGAGGAGGCGCTTAACTGGAAGAAGATAAGGCTGATAGACCATGCGGCCATGGTGTATGACCCCGACATAGAGAAGAAGCTGGTCAGGTATGCCCGCGGCGTAAGGCTCATGGTGGGCGACCTCGCGAGGACCTTCCAGGAAAGGGACATGGTCTGCAACCTGAAGAAGCTGGAGATGCGGAGGACAATGGAGAGGATAAAGAGGAAGGCCGGGGAGAAGATATAGATAAAAGATAACACCTAATAATTCTTAAATGCTGGCTAATAAACTGCTGGCTTTATCCGATATACGCAAGCCAGAAACTGCAGAGTCAGACAATCCAACAGGAGCTTAAAATGAAAGGCCAGTTCTTCCCCTACCATGACGAGAACCCGAGGGAGCATTTCCCTATCGTGAATACGCTGATAATAATCATTAATGTAGCCGTGTTCATCTGGAGCCTCACGAATTTTGATTACATAATAAACACTTTCGGGTTCACGCCCGCAGACCTCGCCGTCGTTACGATCTTCACCTCCATGTTCCTGCACGGAGGGATAGACCACATATTCGGGAACATGTGGTTCCTTTTCATCTACGGGGACAACGTGGAGGACAAGTTCGGCAGGTTCAAGTACCTGTTATTCTACCTTGCCTCTGGAGTGGCTGCCACATTCACTCATTACGCGACAAACCTCGGCTCTGTCGTGCCTGCGATAGGCGCTTCCGGAGCGATATCAGGCGTGCTCGGGGCCTACATGGCCATGTTCCCTGGCGTGAGGGTGAGGGTTGCAAGCCTGTATGGCGGGTATGCGCTTCCGGCATGGGCGCTCATAGGCTTCTGGTTTGTCCTGCAGCTCCTGCTGGGCACTACAAGCCTGCTTGGCGGGACAGGGAGCGGCATAGCCTTCTGGGCTCACATAGGCGGGTTTGTGTTCGGGTTTGTGGTTACAAAAATAGCGATGATGGCAAAGGGTTAACCCACCTGTTTATCAAAGGAGAGGAACATATTAATCACTTCAATATCGCCTTTATCCAAGCTACCAGTATATTTGTCAAACGGCATGCCCATCAATAAAGCGTCAGGAGGCAGAATCGCCTTTTCGTCAGCAACCAATACCCCCCAGAATTCCATTCGTCTTTTATATTCGGGGTGGTCAGAATAGACTCCTTTAGACCATGGATCAAGCTTAATGTTGAGATGGCCTGGCGCGACATACCCCGTGACGCCTGGAATTATAATCTCCTTGTGGGTCGCCTTCCTTATCAGCTCCTTTGGCGTATCCAGCAATGTCTTATCTTTTTCACCCTCCCAGCTTTGGAAGAACATCTTTACGCCTGTCCACGCCCGTTTTTCATATTTTGGCACATAAGGTGGGAGATCAGCGTCTTTGACCATATTGTGGACGGCAACTGCCCATTCAGGTTTTATGCCATAATAGACGTTTCCCTCAAAGAAGCCAAGCTGTTCTATCATGGCAGGCAGCATATCGCTCACGAATGTCGGGCCGTCCTCCGGGTGATGCGCTTTGTTCCCATTTGGGAGCCCCTCTACGCCAACAATCCAGTCTATGCTTGAAGCCACACCGCTCAAATATGGGCACCCCTCAGATCCAAGTTCCCAATAATGCCTTCCTAATCTCATGCCAGCAACAGGTTCCTGCGGGCCCGGGGCTCTATGCCCAAGAAAATCATTATAAGTTGAAAACAGCCTGCGCAAACTTGAGCCGATCTCCTCTCTTGTTACCCCATGGTGTTTTAGGGTCTCTGCGTCCCTTGCAACAACCTGCTCAAAAGTCTCCCCTGGCGCAAGGTATTTCTCATTGCCATATTTTCTATAGGCTTCCGTGTAGTTGAAAGGCTTCTTCATCATGTAAAGATATTCAGAAAGCTTTTTAAACGATATTAGCGTGCAACCCAAATATCAATATGGACGACAAGCTCGCGCAGCTCCTGGAATACCTGGAAAAGTATTACCCGGATTATGTGAAGGAACCTGAGCTCAAGGCGTTTGGTTTCAGGAAGGAGCTGCTCCTCCAGGCCGCCCAGGGCGGATTCGTTGAATCCTCATCAAGGGATGGCAGCCTGGCTTACAGGCTGACTGCAATGGGGTATATGCTGTATTCCCAGGGGAAGGTGCAGAAGATTGCCGAGTCTGGCAGCGTGTCCACGGCCATAGGCGGCTATGACAATTCCGCGGCATATTTTGAGGACCTCAAGATGTGGATAAAGGTCTTCATTGTGCTGCTTGCCGGCTCCATATTCCTCGGGGTGATCATACTCCTCAGGGTGTTCAGCGCGAGGTTCTAGGGCTTCCTGTATAGTGCCATGGAGTATGCATATCTCCCGGAATTTGGCGCGGTGTTAACAACGAATGCAGCGAACTCGCCTTCCCTGTTGGTCTTTACGGCCACGCAGGCAAACCCGCCCTTGTCCAGCATTGCAGGGCCTGCGGGGTATTCCAGGGAGGAGAGTGTCCCATAACCAAGCATGCCGCATTCCTTTTCCCCTCTCCCCGGAAGGAAGGCAACCCTGGCGCCGTGCTCTGGCCGGGCCTTGATTACATCATTCCCGTCAGTGAGCATTATGTCCCCATCCTTGCTGTAAGCCTGGCTGTCTGCGGCGTTCCTGTTGACGTCAAGGACCTGGTTGAGTAAAATCTCCCCTTTGTACTGCTTTTCCCTTGGGCTGCCAGCCGGGAGCGCATCCAGGGAATACAATGATATCAGCGAAAAGGCCAGCGGGTATATGAACCGGCGCATGGATATAATTGGACAGAAGTTTTTTAAGCTTGATCATTAACACGAAAAAATCAAATAAATTTGTCCGCTCAACCTTAGTATCATAGCGGTTTAGGTGGTTGTTGGTTTGCTATTGCTGTCGGTTCATCTTTGCGAAGAGCACGACAGCGAAGATCACGGACAGCCAGCCGACTACTGCCTGCACTGTGAACGCGCCGACGCCGGACGCAACGACCTGCCCGAAGACAGGAAGAGCGTGCGCGAGGCCGCCCACAAGCAGCAGCACGAGGCCAACAGCCCACAGACCCTTTGTCTGCCCTTTCTTTGTTCTTGCCATATTTTTACCTCCTTTTATGCCGCCTCCGGGTGAACCCGGCCACGGCACTAACAGGATTAAGGGAAATTATAAAGGGGCATAATGCCCTGGGTGTATCGCTATATGCTTTATAACACCGTTATAGTGATTTTATTCACTTTCCTATAGTAATGACAAAACAAGCTATATAAAGCTTTCGGAGGGTCAGGTTTATATATAAGCTTGTACGCTTCTGCAGGAAAAATAGTATAAATATAGTATAATTCTTACGGAAAAATATATACTAATCAGGAGGCTTCCTAAGCCTCGTCTTCCCCTTCCGTGCCTTCCAGCTCAGGCGACTCGCCCTTCAGGGTGGCCTCCGTGTTCTTCAGGAGCAGCTCCTTCTTCTCGTAGTAGAACGCCTCCAGCATGTCCCCCGCGTCCCTCTTCTGATCCTCGTCTTCCGAGTAGAGGCACGCCTTGAGCTCGCTTATGAGGGCGTCAGCTATCCTCTCCAGTTCTTCGCTTTTGACTTTCATGGGCTTCATTTTGCCACCACAGTGCCTGCTGGCCTGGCCACATTAATCCAAGCCAGAAACGGCCATTGTGCCTGCTGGCCTGGCCACATTAATCCAAGCCAGAAACGGCCATTGTGCCTGCTGGCCTGGCCACATTAATCCAAGCCAGAAAC
>JACQIG010000031.1 GCA_016198605.1 Candidatus Aenigmatarchaeota archaeon
CTTTCAGCGCAGTCGGCGGGGCAGGAAGCTCTCGTCTCGCGCGCATCGCAGACCAGGTTACCGCAGGAGAAGCCTTCCACGTCACTGGTAAGCATAAGCCTGCCGCCTGGGTCATATAGGTTTATCTCCTTTCCTGCCGGAGAAAAGGGGATGTTGATGATGGCAGTCGCATGGTCAAGCCTGAGGTAAGGCTGCTTCCCCGGAGGGCAGAGCTCGGGCCTGTATTCAAGCGTCTGCGTGTCATAGCATTGCTGGCTGGGCTCAATGTAGGTGTCAAGCGGGAAATTGAAAGTGTGCTGGAATATTGTTTCCCCTTGCTGCGACAGCAGTTCAATCCTGTAGCCGCTGTCAGGCGGGTTCCTGATGTCCTGGGGGAACGAGTCAGCAAGCCCTATGCCAGCCATCGCCACTGCGCCGCTGCTGTATTCCAGCTCCACTTGGTAGACCCTCTCCTGGGCTGACACCAGGGGGACGAGTGCAAGCAGGATGGTGATGGCAATCATCTTTTTCATGTAACACCTCATGTGGGCCGGCCTATGCTCAGATAGTTCTGGTAGTTCCTGTTCACGACGGCAACATAGTTGCTTGTTTCAAAAGGGATTTGCTTTGAAAGTTCCATGTCGGTGATGATGTCCTCCCACTCGCAGGCCTGCGCGGCCTGCGCTTCGCAGTCATTCAGCAGGCCGGTTATGAAGGTTGGGCCGCTGTTGTATGCTGCAAGCGCAAGCTCCACATCCACAAACACCCGCTTCCAATAGGCGAAATAGCAGGTCCCTGCAAAAACGTTCTTTGCCGGGTCAAAGGGGTCGTCTATTGGCGCATTCCTGCAGAAGGTTGAGCTTGCCCCTGTCATCAGGTCTTCCTTTGTTATGGGCGTCAGCTGCATCAGGCCTATGGCATTCTTTTCCGAGACCCTGTCGGGTATCCAGTCGCTCTCCTTCTGTATTATGGCGGCGACGAGTTCCGGCTGCACGCCATATTCCTGGCTTGCCGAGTAGACAACCTGCACGTATTGCTGTGGTATGTATTGCGCAAGCACAGATTCCACATTGGGGGGCACAGCAATCAGCTTCGGGGGCGGGGCAACGCCTTCCTCGTCTATTCCGAGCCTGTATTTCAGGATAGTGTTGCCTATCTGCACTTCATTCACGGGGCCAAAGCTGTCCGTGAGAAGGTGGTCGTTCATGACAGAATTCTTGGTGGGTTTCACGTTGTCTTCCGTGAAAGAGCAGCCATCAAAGTAGCCAACCTTCAGGTCGCCCTCACCCTGGCCTACAAGATAGCCCCACCATGATGCTGCCGTAGCCCTGTCAGGGGCGCAGTTTGGCCGGCGCGGGTTGTCTGAGGAAAGAATCCCGGTGTTCGCATATTCATCCGCCAGGCCAAAGGCGGCGTGCCCGAGTTCATGCAGCAATACCCTGCCATCCAAGAGCAGTTTCAGTTCCTCGATGTCATTGATGCCGGGATAGTTTTTGGAGCCAAAACTTCTTATTAAAGTCTCATCTGCAAACTGGCTGTAGCTAAGGCTTATTTTCTTCCCCAGTTCATTTGTGTTGAATTTCCTGTCGCTTAGGATAACTACAACATCTGCAGGACACTTAAGATCCTTCGTGATGCCTGTGAAATCGCAGCTTCCATGCGGACTGTCCTCGCACAGGCTGCCTCCTGCCACGGCAACCTGAGGCTCTGACAGGTAGAAGTTGAATGCGTCCCTTTTCTTTGCCAGTATGTCCGAGGAGAATATGCCCTCCCCTATCATCTTTAGCAGCGTCTCCCTCTTTGGCGCGCTGAATTTCTCAAGGTAGCCGTCGTCCACGAAGGTGACATCTATCTTGCCCTCCGCGGGCCCGTTCTTGATGAGCACCTCGCATTTGTCGTTCTTCTCTATGTTAAGCACGCATGATATGCCCTGCTCCTTCTTCGTGTTTATCGCGTCCTTTAGTTTCGCGTAAAGGAAGAAGTAGCCGTCCTTATATTCCCCCTTTGAGAACAGAAGCCTGGAGTCCGCGATTATCTGCCTTATTTCCGGGCTGCCAACGCCGCACTGCTCCGCGTGCGCTATCCTGAGCCTGTTGTCCGAGACTGAATGCACTATGAGGAAGTTGAGCTCCGGGGTGGCTGCCTCGTTAAGCTTGTAGCTGAAGAACTGCTCCTCCGCAACCCTGTCTATGTTGTTCAGGGGCCCTGGCAGGGTGATAAGGACGACCATAGAACCCGGGGATGAGCTGTACAGGCCAGAGGCTATACTGTTTATGTTGGCCTCCTCGCTTGCCGGCACGCTGTCGGCGTTGTCCAAAATAAACGTCTGGGCTGCCACCGTGTTTGCCGCCGCCAGCAGTGCCAAAGCCAGGATTACTATGAGCTTTTTCATTTGGAGCCACCCAGTCTGCTGTTGGGAACCAGCACCTCACCGCCGTCAAAAGGCGCGACGTTGCCCGTGCCGCTTCCTCCACCACCGCCTCCCGTGCCGCCACCGCCCAGCGGCACTTTTTCATTAAAGAAGTTTATGAGCCCGTCCAGCATGGAGCCTGTCCTCACGCCGAACCCGCCTATTATTGAGGCGAAGACCACGAACCCTATCATCGCCAGGGCGATTATCACCAGCACCTTTATGGCAAAGTCCATAACTTCTTGTCTCCTTTATGATGTTGTATCCTTTGTTAAGTCTGGCGCCCCTTGTCTATTCTTGATATTGTTCCCTTGCCTAAGTCCGGCTTTGTTATATCGGCTTAAGTCGGCAGCCAAGTTCTCTTGTCTCCTTTGTGATATTGCTTCCTTGGTGAAGTCTGACTTTGTTATGTTGGTTTAAGTCAGCAGCCAAGCCTATTATTATATTGTATAGTAGAGGCTAAAAACGCTAGAACAGCTTGAAGCCGGCAGGCCTTATCCCGTCATTCACCAGGACGAACTTGGCGCCCCTGCCCTCTTCAAGCGATCTGTGCTTCACTATGGTGGCCTTCCTCTCTGACGCCTTCCCGGTCTTCTCCAGGAAGATTATGGCCTTGGACCAGTATTTTATTATCTCCCCGCCGAGTATCTCGTTCTCCCCTGTTTCCCACCTCTTGAACGTGTGCGCGGTTATGAGGACGGGGATGCCCCTTTCCCTTGAGATGGTTGACAGTATGGAGAGCTGCCTTGAGAGCTCCCTGTTGGCCTCTATGTGCTCCACCGTGGGGTCCGCGTATTCCAGCCTGTACAGCGCCACAGCGGAGTCCACTATCACCATTTCCGCCTTCAGTTCCTTTAGCTGGCGAATTATCTTGCCCTGCTCCGCAAACGTCTTCGGCTCAAGGAGGATTATCCTTTCCAGGAGGGAGCCGTTGTTCTGCGACAGCTGGCTGAATCTGTCCGGTGAAAACCCGCCTTCGGTGTCTATGAAGACCACGTCGCTATTGCCGTCCTTCAGGCACTCCAGCATGGCCAGCATGCATATGTTCGTCTTGCCTGTCCCGGGAGCGCCATAGAAGTTCGTTATCGCGTTGGCCTCAAGCCCGCCAAGCAATGAATGCAGCGGTTCAGGAAGGCTTAGTTTCTGCATGGTAATAGGGTGGTTTCAGGATTAAAATCATTATCCGGTAATCAGCTGGTCAAGCTCCTCCAGCCTCTGCCTGTTCCGGGGCTTGTCAAAGTGGTCGCGCGCGGGCTTCAGCAGGGCTATCAGCCTTTCCGCCATTGCATTCTTCAGGTCCATGGGGTGGAGCCTGCCCTTTTCAAAGTCAGACTTCAGCTCATCAAATCCGTGGTATGTTATCTCCCCCCCGAATTTCCCCTCCCTTTCAACCTTCAGCGAGGCCTTTTCATTGCCAAATACTAGGTGCCTTGCCCAGTCAAGCACCGGGTTGAACTCGGTTTCCTTCTCGGGGCAGAACGCCTTGTTCAGCTTGGCTTTTACCTCCTCAGGGGAGTCATGGATGAATACCGCAGAATTGGGTATTGACTTGCTCATCTTCATTGAGGACCACAGCTCCTGAATGTTCTCTTTTGGAACAGGCCACATTGGAGGTTTTTGCAAGCCCAATAAAAGATGATGATGCACAGCTACTGGTTTTATCTTGTTGCCTTTCTTGTCCAGCAATGGCCTTATCTTCAGCCTGGGTGCCGCCTCCCTTGCAATCACGTGCGCCTTCCTCTGGTCCAAGCCTGCGTGAGGGAGGTTGATGCCCTGGAAGAATATGTCCGCCACCTGCATGCCCGGATAAAGCAGCCTGGCGAAGTCCACAGACTCGCCCTCCTTCCTGCCCATTATCGTTATGCTCCTCTGTATCCTTGCAAGGGAGGTGTTCTTGCCTATTTCAACAAGCGTTTCCCAGTATTCGTCATTGTTGTGGTACAGTTCCGTGCCAAGGACAAACCGGATTTTCTCCGGGTCCCCACCGGCGCACTCCAGCGAGGCCTTGAGGCCCTCCTTGAAATAGCCAACCGCCACGCGCTTTATTGCCTCCCTGTCGCCGCCCAGCTTGTCGTTTATCCAGGTGTGCCAGTCCGCGAGGAATATGCTGCACGAGGCTCCAGCATCCATGAAATCCCTCACCTTGGACATGGACATCAGGCCGCTGCCAAGGTGTATCTTGCCGGAAATCTCAAACCCTATGTAATGCCTCAATGACGTGCCGGAGGAAATCATCATCTTCAGGTCTTCCTCCGTCATGACCTCTTCGGTGTTCCTGGTTATGAGATCAAGCTTCCTTTCGGTGTCCATGATATGATATTGCCTTAATCTACTAAAATGCGTGCCGAAGGCAGGTTTATATCACACGCCCGTAAAATACTAATATGCGCCCCCTGAAGAGGCTGGAGCAGCTGAACACCAGCGACAACCTGTGGGTATACATACTCAAGATACTTGAGAAGAGCCCGACGCACGCGTATGCGATAAGGAATGAGATAGAGGAGCTCTTCGGGTTCAGGCCCGGCACCATGACAGCCTACAAGGTCCTTTACCTGCTGAGGAAGGAGGGGCTGGTGAGCAAGACAAGGGACGGCAGGAAGAGGGTTTATGCCATCACGGACAGGGGCAGGAGGGAGCTTAAGGCTGCGCTAAAGTTTTACAGTGGCATATTGAAGATGCTTGAGAAATGATATCACTCAGCCAAGTCAAGGGCGCCCTTGACTATCAGGAACAGGGCCACTATGTAAAGGAGTACCTCTGGCCTGACCAGTATGACTATCCCCAGTATTATCATTATGATGGGCCATATTTTCTTGGCTTCCTTTCCCTCCTTAGCCATGCATATCACATCCTTACATCAGCCCAAGCTCCATCTTGGCCACTTCGGTCATCTTCTCCGGCGACCATGGCGGGTCCCAGACCAGGTCGAAGTCCACCGCGCGCACGCCGCCAAGCTTGAGTATCTTCTCCTCCGCCTCAAGCTGTATCTGGGTCCCTGCGGGGCACATCATGCTCGTTAGCGTCATCCTTACCCTGACCACGTTATCCGGCGTCACTTCAACGCCATAGACCAGGCCAAGGTCTACTATATTGACCCTGAGCTCGGGGTCGCAGACGGTCTTCATGGCTTCCAGGATGTCGTCCTTGGTGACCATATATAACACTGTTATCTTCCCCTTAAATATTCCCCATTGATTTAAATACGCCGCACAAATATAATAGACTGGAACAGGGTGGACGACTTGGCCATATTGGAGCTTCTGCTTGCCGTTATAGGAATAATAATTGCCATCGTGGTGATAGGCTATATCATAATCGTCTTCAACGGCCTTGTCAGGCTCAAGAACAACATAAGGAAGTCCTGGGCCAACATAGACGTCCTGCTCAAGCAGAGGTCTGACGAACTCCCCAAGCTTGTTGACACCGTAAAGGGCTATATAAAATATGAGAAAAGGATCCTGACGGAAATAACGCAGGCAAGGACCGCCTTCCTTAATGCGGACACGATGCAGGACAAGGCCCGCGCGGATGGGCTCATAACAGGCGCCCTCAAAAGCCTGTTTGCCGTGGCGGAGAATTACCCAAACCTCAAGGCCAATGAATCCTTCATCCAGTTGCAGGGCAGGATATCCTCGCTGGAGAATGAAATAGCAGACAGGCGCGAGTTCTACAATGACAGCGTGAACACGTACAACATAAGGATACAGACCATACCTGACAGGTTCGTCGCGGGCATGCTGCATTACCAGCCCGAGGAGCTCTTCAAGGCGGCGGAAGCTGAGAGAAGGGACGTGAAGATTGACATAGGCATGGACAATATTGACGGCACGGCAAGGCATTCCAGGATGCCGCAGCCAAGGCCAAGGAAAAGGGGAAGGGAATGAACCTTGAAAAGCTGGAGGGCATAAGCGGCCTGCTGACAGGCATATTGTTCATTATAGTATCCTTGGGCATGCTTTATGCGCTGGCCACAATAAGCGCAGGCCTAGAGTCCCTGGCCGCGCTGGACCCGGCTCTAGCAGGCGGGCTCAGTGCAATAAACACGGCAATAATAGCAGGATACGCATTGTCCATGCTTGCGCTGATAACGGGGATATCCTGGCTTGTGACAGGCATAATGCACCTTGTTGCAAAAAAATCATGACAGGAAACTCAAGCGTATTTTAAGCCGCTTAAGTAAATAATACTACATGAAGGCAAACCTTGTTCTATCCCTCTCCGTAGCGCTGGCCATGGTGTTTGCTTATGCCTCTTTTGTAAAGGCACCGCAGATCATTGACACAGATTTCTCGGGCGGCACGGCATCCGGCGTGGTGATATCCTCCGGCAGCCTCCAGCTCCAGCCACCTTCTGCAAGCTGGTGGGACACTTCCTGGAACTACAGGATGAGGCTTGACGTCACGCCGGTTTCCTATGACAGGAAGCGCGCAACAATAGGCCCCTTTAGTGTTTCCTTCCCGCCTTCCTGCCAGGGATGCGCGCTTGACGAGAATTCGCTGAGGATAGTGCAGAAAGGCGCCTTCTGCGACCAGTCAGGCAGCTGCAAGCCCAACCTCAATGACTGGGTAAAGGAAGACCTCCTTTCAGGCCTCACAGAATTCCAGAAGACAGGCAACACGTCCTCTTTCACGCAGCTGGGAATCGCGAAGAACGTGGACTTCAGCGGCAACCCGATAGACATAGCCGGGGTGATATATTCATCAGGCATCCTCCAGGTGCCGAACAGCGGGGCTGGCGGGGAGGCTGCAGTGACTTACAAGATGAACAGGCAGTACAGCAGGTTCAGGGCCACGCTGGGCCTTGACTACAGCACCGACCAGGCGCAGGCTGACATGAACTGCGCCGTGCTCGTGGACTCGGCCAGCGTGGCAGGCAGGCCGCTGGACATGCTTGCGGACACGCTTAACATAGACATAGACGTGACGGGGAAAGACGAGCTGACGCTGGAATGCGACAATGCCGACAGCAGCAATGCCGGCGACTGGGCCGTATGGGGGAATGCAAGGCTGTCCAGATGGACAAACACCACTCCAGTAACAGAGGACCCCGGGAGAGAGATATCGCTTGGCATCCCTCCAGTGAAGTCATATGGCGACACGCTCATTTACAATGACTTTGAAAAAAGCGCCAACACATGGTTCAAGAGGACATCGGGTTCAGCGGCCGCCGCGAGCCAGGATTCGCAGGGCAGCAGGGGCTCTTCAAAAAGCCTGAAGGTGGTGATGACGCAATCAGACGGCCCGCGGAACAACAACCTGCTGGAAGACCAGGCAGGCGACTACTACACGGATGATTTCCCCTACATAATCTTTGACTACCAGATGCCGACGACCGCAAGGGCAGC
>JACQIG010000004.1 GCA_016198605.1 Candidatus Aenigmatarchaeota archaeon
CCCTTTGGAGTGATGATTCCTCAACAACATATCTACTTCCCTCTTTTCTTACCTTTATTCCAGTAAATTCGTTTTCATAGGATTGCCCGTCGAATTCATCCGGATGTTTAATGGATCCTAATAAATTACTATGCTCTAGTGTATAGCTAATAAGTGCAGAAAGATAATATTTCTTTATTTCATCCCGCTCTCTGACACCGAAGAAGTTGGTTCCTAGAACTGATTTTTCTTTGAGTAATTGTCTACCTGCTATACTTTGCAATGTATTTATATAACCGTGTGTTAACGGTCCCACATAATCCAGGTTTACGATGTCGTATCTGCCGCCAGCTTCCTTAAAGAAATCCATGTCGGTTCCCAGATACAGCTCTATGCCCAGCTTTTTCCTCTTGAGCCTACCATAATTATTCCTATCCCTTTCAATACCTATGATGTTTTCCCTGGGTATGGAAAGCCTGTCATATACCTCAAAGACCTCCAAGGCATCCTGCCCCGGGAAACAAACCACTTTCCAGTCCCTCGGGTTTGGCGAGCCTAAGGGATGACCTTTTATGAATCTCCTCCACTTCTGCCTCCACAGCGCTTTCGCCGGGTCTTCCATGCTTTTCTTTGGCATAACAGTCACATTTTGTTACAACTAAGAAATTAATAATCATATTTATATAGTTAATTGGCCTATTTTAGGTATGAACACAGAGGAGTCGCTTATCGGACGCGTTACCGATTCCCTATGGAAGATGCCTTTTGGCATTGACTATGTAGATGAGAACTATCTTAGAAGAAAATACGGCAATAAGGTTATTAACAGGTATTACAGGCTTGCAGAGAAGTGTATTCTTGAGGACCATACCAAGGAAGACCACCAAGAATTAATGGATTATGTATACAAGACAGGCCTGTCAGATGACATTGATCCGCCCACAACACTCAGGTCAAGGGAGACATTCAAGATACTATTTAATTATCTTGCCCGGGAAAATGAATATTTCACCCTTCTGGACCTTGGCAGCGGCGACGGAAAGATAGGCATAGGCTTAGCTGCCCGCCTGGAAAATCTGGAGAGGCTTTACGCTGTGGATATCAGCCCCTTCGCCATAGAAAGAATGAGGAAGAATATTGGTTTGTTGGGAGAGGAGGACCAGGAAAGGGTGAGGAGGAAACTAGTTGATATAAGGGCTGATTATAGACCAGTAGGTTTCCAGGCCAGTATGTTGGCAATGGAACCAAAAGGTATACCTATCATTATGGCAGCTCACGTCAACGATAATGATGATGTGTATCCAGTATTCCGTGAGATGTCAGGTAAAGGTGGTAAACTAGTTATTTGTGACCAGCGTGCCATACCAGAGCAAGTAGAAGAAACGGATATTGCTGAGATTAACAGGGGGACCTGTATCTATGACAATCAATTCCGCACACAGGGACAGGAACACGGTGTGGATATCAAAATGGCAGCCCATATGGAAGTATTTCCAATAAGAATTATGTTATTGTTATTTGTAGGCAGGAAAGCGGAAGGTCCAGAATGAACATTGTCATTCTGCTTGGCAAAACCCTTTTAAATAAAGACCCGCTATTCCTTACCATGACAGCAAAGAAGGAGCGCCTGCTGGTTCTGAACGTGGACAGGGACAATGACGTAGGGGTAAAGGCAGGGGTGAGGGGGCCTATAATAGGCAGGGAGGCTGTCCTCAAGGCGGCGATGGACATGGGTCTTGCTGACCCGGAGGACTCGGACTTCAACGCGATGTTCCAGGCAGTGAGGGTGTTTGATGAGCTTGGCAAGCAGCATGAGGCGGAGGTGGCGGTGCTCACAGGCGACAAGGACGTGGGCATGAAATCTGACAGGGCGGTAGCAGCCCAGCTGGGGCAGGTGCTGGAGAAGTTCCAGGCCGACTATGTGGTCATGATCACCGACGGCGCGGAGGACGACCATGTCTTCCCCATAATACAGTCCAAGGTGCCCATCCTGTCCGTCAGGAAGGTGATAGTCAGGCAGGCCGACACTCTGCAATCAGGCTATTTCAAGGTGAAGGATTTCATAGAGGAAACGCTGGACAACCCCAAGTATTCCATCCTGTTCTTTGGCCTGCCCGCAATAGTGCTCCTGCTGCTGGGCATCTTAGGCGTGGAAGGCATAAGGTTCGTCATACTCGTGCTAGGCGCGGCGCTGTTCATAAAAGGCTTCAAGCTTGAAGACATCGTTGCCGGAGGCTTCAGGGAACTGAGGGTCTCCCTTGAGAAGGAGAAGCTGTCGTTCTTCGCATACCTGCTCGGCGCAGCGTTCATAATCCTGGCCTCATACAGGGGGGTGATAGTAGGCGAGAAGATAATCGGGACCACGGGGATATTTGAGATAGCCGCCACCGTATTGTCCTCTGTCATCTTCATACTCTTCCTTTCAGCCACAACCATCTGGGTAGGAAGGAACATGATAACAAAGAGCAGGACGAGCACCCACATAGCAGCGGTGGTAATCTACGCGTTCGCAATATCGCTTTTCATATACAATGCGGCCCAGTTCCTCCTTGACCCCGCCATACTCGGCATCAACTTCATCCTCTCCATAATCGCCGGCTTCCTCCTCATCTTCCTGGCTCTCGGCATGGAGCACCGCGGCCACAAGCACTTCTCAAGCAGGGTGGGGAAGATAAGGTCTGTCAAGAAGGTGGCAAGGGTAGCCAAGATAAGGAAGAGGAAGCCCAAGCCGCAGGAGGCGAAGGCTTAAGACCTGACTGCCAGGCCGCTCTCCAGGCCGTGCCTCTTCACGTCTTCAGGGTCAAGGCCCTTGTTCCTGCACATCTTCTCAAGGAGGCGCAGCATGAGGCCTGAGCCGAACTTGAACCCGCGGTGCATGAGCTCCTTCTTAATCGCATTGCCGGGGGTTGCGCTCTTCATTGACCTGTCAACCATCTTGAAAAGGTGGCAGTAGGCGGCATAATAGACAGCAACCTGTGATGCATGGAGGATGTCCTCTGCCCTGAAATCCTTCTGTCCCTTCAGCATGCCCAGCGCCACGTTCTGCATGGGCGTCACGGTGAACTCCAGCGGCCTCCCGTCAACGGATGAATTGCTCAGCCTGTTTATCAGCGCTACTGTGTCCCAGTTGTCCTCCGGCGTCTCATCAGGCTGGCCCACCTGCACGGTGAACGCGGGCCTCCAGTAGTTGCGGTTGAAGGTGCTCGTGCCGTTTATGACAATGTCATGCCATGAGCCGTCCGGCCCGATCTTCAGCGGCAGCGTCTTGTTCGGCATGTGCTTCGCCGCAAGCTTCTCGCTGCCCGTCTCTATGCCCACCTGTATGCCAATCCAGTTGTCAGGCCCTGACTTCAGGATTCCCGACAGGTCCTTGATAAGCTCCGGATAGCCTGCAGGTATGGATATCCTGCCGTGGGTAGGGTTAGCCCTCCTGACACCGGGCACGGACATTATGGCGGAGAAGAGCTCCTTCAGCGCGTCCGGATTCGGCTCAAGCCTTCCCACAGACTTGTAGACGAATATCTCGTCGCTGTGCACCCAGGCGTGGTCTGAGCCGCCTGCGATATTGACCTCAATCTCCTTCCTGATCATCTCATTGGTGTAGAACCTCCTCGGCCTCAGGGTCACTTCGCAGAAGTCGCACCCGACCCCGCAGCCCCTCATCACTTCCACGAGGCTCTTCATGCTCGGGTTCCTTATCAGCGGTATCTCCTCCAGGTTTGGCGCCTGCTTGCCGTATCTGGCCCTGGTGATGAACCTGTCCCGCTCCACATAATTCTTGGAGAAGGTGTTGTCATAGAATACGAACCCCTTGAAAAATTTCCCATCCGCCTTTGCAGAACCGGATGCTATATCCGCAAATATCTGCCCCGCTATGTCGTCAGCCTCGCCATAAAAAGCATAATCAATGCCCAGCCTCTCAAGCTCTTCCGGCAGCATGGTGAAGTCCCACACCCCCGGGCCTCCCACTAGCAGCTTCGCCTTCAGGCCTTTCCTGGCCCTGTTTATCCTCGCTATCAGCTCCTCAAAATCCTGCCTCACATGCGTCTTGAAGCAGCCCATGAGGACTGCGAAGCTCATTGTAAGCGGCCCTATCCCGAGAGGGTCCATTGTATGGACTGCTATGACCTCTGTGTCGCCCTTTATGAAACTCTCAAGATGGTTCTCGTGCGCGACTACCACCTCATCAGGCGAATGGTCCTTAAGCAGCGCAGCCTCTATCTTCCTCAGGCCGTATGGAGCTTCAGCCGCCCTGCCATTGATGGCCCTGGGCTTGCCCCCCTGCAGGAATTTATAGACCTTCCTGGGGACGGTGGTGGGCGCGCTTGGCAGGAAGTCCAGCAGCGATATGTTGTGGTAATACCTTGTTAGCGTCGTGTCTGATATCAGCACGTATTTTGCCATATAATCCCTCCACTTCAAAACTTCAAAAAATAAAGAAGGCTAAACAGCGTATAAGCCTGTTATAAATCAGGTATTTTTAAAGGTTACTCCGAGGCTCTCATAAAGGAGTTAAATAATAAAAACGCTATACAGCGCCTCACTAAATGAAGAATTTGCCTAAAGAGCGCAGAGCATCCCTCTCACTTTCTTCATTTAGGCTTTTATTGTAAGCGCCCAGGACTGTATCGTTCCTATAGAGCACATTGCCCTCACTATCCTCCATTGTGTGAATGCCTTCTGAAATGCCGCAGAATACCACATGATCAAATATATAATCATTTTCTTTCAAGCGCAGGGACATCCTTGGGTTGATGGATTCTATAAGGCCTTCATAGTGGCCTGTTTCCATTCCTTTGAATGTGTATCGTTTTACTGTGATTTTCACGTTCCTGCCCACTAGCGCATTTGATATGCGCCTGTCATCACTTTCCATCCGTCTATTTTGGACGGAAATCTTAAATAGACACTTTATTCATGAAACCACTATCAGGCGCCTCATTTTTCCCTTTTATATCCACATCCCCCTCCCAGGCCTCACCCAATGGTCTAACTCTCACTTTTGAAATTTGGCGTCCATAGGGGAAAGTTTAGAGACTATAAGATATATTATAG
>JACQIG010000032.1 GCA_016198605.1 Candidatus Aenigmatarchaeota archaeon
CATATCTGTTAGTATGCTTAAGGACTATTTCATAAAGAAGGGGATAAAGGAGGCGGAGATAGAGAAAAACATAAGGGACTCTTTCCCCTACGGCGACTACTCGCGGACCGAGCTCCAGAGGACGCCCCTGGGCATAAAGATAGTGATATACACCAACAAGCCGGGCAGGATAATAGGCAGGGGCGGCAAGAACATCAACGACATAACCGAGGCCATCAAGGGGAGGTTCAACCTGGAGAACCCGCAGATAGACGTCAAGAGCATATCAAACCCCAACCTTGACGCGAAGATAGTGGCAAAGCAGATAGCCTCAGCCATAGAGAGGGGCTACAATTACAAGAAGATAGGCAACCTCACCCTGCAGAGGGTAATGGAGTCGGGCGCGATAGGCGCGGAGATAGTGATAGGGGGCAAGGTTGGCGGCAACAAGGGCATGCAGGCGAAGTTCCTTGCGGGATACATAAAGCACTGCGGCAACCCTGCAAAGGAGCTGGTTGAAGTGGGTTTTGAGGAGGCCAACACGAAGCCCGGCAAGGTGGGGATCAAGGTAAAGATAATGAAGGAGTTCGAGGACATAACGGGGGTAAGGAGAAGGGCAAGGGAGAAGGTGAGGAAGGAGCCTGAGCTTGTTGAGGTCCTGGCAAAGACGGATGACAAGCCTGAGGAAGAGGCCATACTTGAGCAGATCATTGAGGAGAAGGCCGCGGTGGCTGCCGCTCCCGAGCCGGTGAAAAGCGGCCGGCCAAGGAAAGACAGGGCGAAGAAAGAGGACACGGAAAAAGCTTAAATAGAGAGGATGGATACTATAAACACGTTTTTGGTTATATGTCAATTCTAAGGGTCAAGGAGATAAGAAGGCTGGAAACGAAGGACATTGAGAAGAGGGCCAATGAGCTCAAGCTGGAGCTCACAAAGGAAAGGGCGCAGATAGCCATAGGCGCCTCCACCAGCTCGCCAGGAAGGATAAGGGAAATCAGGAGGACCCTGGCAAGGATTAACACGATAAAGCGCGAGAGCGCAGCGAAAGCAGCCAAAGGGGGGCATAAAAAGCGATGAGCGACACATGCATGACCTGCGGCCTCCCGAAGACGCTCTGCGTCTGCGAGACCATAGCAAAGGAAGGCGAAAAGGTAAGGGTTTCCGGGATACAGAGGAGGTACGGCAAGTTCATAACGGTGGTCTCGGGCCTGAGCAAGGACGTTGACCCGAAGAAGATACTCAAGGAGCTCAAGACAAGGCTGGCCTGCGGGGGGACCCTCAAGGACACCACCATAGAGCTGCAGGGCAACCACAAGGAGAAAGTCGTGCAGATCCTCATGAAGCTCGGCTTCTCAAAGGAGCAGATTGAGACTTCGTGAAGCAATACAGGATTGAAGATTAAACCACTTAGACTCTAATTTTTTTGGCTCGCCTCAGAGCTCTTCGGGAACTATACGGGATTGCGGATTTTTAATATCCAGACCGCCAACAATAAGCCATAAAAGCATAGGGTGCATGTGACCGTGATAACGCCGCAGAACCTGGTGAGGCACGAGCTGGTGGGGCTTGAGGCAAAAGTGGCTGATTCTACTGACAAGGGGGCAATAGGCCTGGCCGGAAAAGTCGTGGATGAAACGAGGAACACCATGACAATAGAAACCGCCAGGGGGGAGAAAAAGTTCATAAAGGACCAGTGCACCTTCAGCTTCCTTGTGGGGGAGAAGTGGGTGAAGGTTGAAGGGAGCGTGCTGGTGGGCAGGCCAGAAGACAGGATAAAGAAGAAGCTTAAGACGTGGTAATCTGGTTGGAAGGCGTAATCGGAGCGAAGCGGAGATAGCCTCCCTTTTGACCCACCACTTTTTGAAAAAGTGGTGTGGTGAACAATTAATATTCCCTTGACGATTATTCAGATATGGGCAAAATTCTTTCCTCGAAGTCGCTGTGGCTTTTCCTCATCTTCCTCGCGCTTTCCGGGATTTCATATGCGCTGGACTATGGCCTCCAGCTGATAGTCTCGCTGTTCTTCCTGGGGCTTGTTGTGGTGGTGAAAGGGGCGGATTTCCTGGTGGAGGGCGCCTCAAGCATAGCCAGGCAGCTCGGCGTTTCTTCCCTGATAATAGGCCTCACCATAGTGGCATTCGGGACTTCCCTGCCGGAGTTCACGGTGAGCCTGGTGGCTGCCATAGGGGGCTTCAGGGACATATCGGTGGGCAACATAGTGGGCAGCAACATAGCCAACATAGGCCTTGTATTGGGCCTCACGGGGCTGGTGGCATCCATTGCCGTCCACAAGTCTGTTGTGAAATTTGAGGCGCCCTACATGATTGCGGGCTCTGCATTGCTTGTCCTGCTTTCCATTGGGACCCCAGATTTTGCAGGGAGGCCCTTCCTTCTTGGAAGGATTGACGGGGCTATACTCCTGCTGGTCTTCATGATGTTCATGACTTACATACTGCACTCGGTAAGGAAGGAAAGGTCTGCGGCGCAGGAGGGCATACTGGCCGTTGTAGGAGAGGGGAGCAAGTCGCGCGCAAGGAACGCCATCATGGTGCTGGCGGGCCTCGCGGGGACCATAATAGGCGCGAAGCTGCTGGTGGACAATGGCGCGGCCATGGCCAGATCCTTCGGCGTTTCAGAGGCTTTCATAGGCCTAACCCTTGTGGCGGTGGGGACCTCCATCCCTGAACTGGTGACTTCTGTTGTGGCCGCGATAAAGAAGCTGCCCGACATAGCAGTGGGCAACATAATAGGAAGCAACATATTCAACGCGCTCTTCATACTCGGCGTGGCCGCCATAGTGGCGCCGCTGGAGGTCTCCCCGGGGATAGTGTTTTCGGACATGCTTGTGATGCTCGGGTTTGCCGTCGCGCTGCAGCTGCTCATGCTCAACGGGAAGATAAACAGGTGGAATGGCCTCGTGCTGTTGGGGAGCTATATGGCGTACATAGCATACCTTTCCCTCACTTCCATACCATTGTAAGTATTTAAAAACCCGTGACCCTTATTTTATAGTTGTTCATTAAAGGTGCTGCAATGAAAAATTCAATAGGCATAAGCGCAAAGCCCCCTGGAAAGGCCTGCGATGACGTGAAATGCGCGTGGCATGGCAGGCTCCCCATAAGGGGCAAGGTGTTTGAAGGCGTGGTCAGGTCAACAAAGCCCAGGAATACCGCCATAGTCGAGTGGGACTACCACAGGTTCATAACCAAATACGAGCGCTACCAGAGGGAGAAATCCCGGGTGAACGCACACAATCCACCGTGCATGCACGCAAGGGAGGGCGAGAGGGTGGTTATTGCCGAGTGCAGGCCGCTCTCAAAGACAAAATCCTTCGTCGTAGTGCAGGTGCAGGGAGGGGCGCCGAAGAAGGTGGCCAAGAGGAAGAAGAACTGAGGGATTACCATGAAGGCTGTTACGTCAAGCGTCACGCAGGGTCTGCAGGTTGGCTCGCTTCTCACGTGCGCGGACAACACCGGGGTGAAGGAGTTCATGATAATATCCGTCAGGGGATTCAAGGGCAGGAGGAAGATGAGGCCTGCTGCCGGCGTGGCGAACATTGTCATGTGCAAGGTCTACAAGGGCGAGGAGAAGGTCAGGCACCAGGTCTTCAAGGCGGTCATAATAAGGCAGAGGAAGGAGTGGAGGAGGCCCAACGGCACCAGGATATCCTTTGAGGACAATGCGGCGGTGACGGTGGATGACAAGCTGGAGCCCAAGGGAACCATGATAAAGGGGCCTGTCGCGAAGGAAGTGGTGGAGCGCTTCCCGACCATAGGCAAGCAGGCGGGCATAATAGTGTGATGTTATGATAAGCCACGATGATTTCTCCAGGATGGAAATAAGGGTCGCGGAAGTCCTCTCGGCAGAGAAGGTTGAGGGCGCCGACAAGCTGGTGAAGATGGAGGTTGACATGGGGGAGGAGAAGAGGCAGATAGTCGCCGGGATTGCAAGGAGGTATCCGGCAGACGGCCTGGTTGGCAAGAAGATAGTGATCCTCGCAAACCTTGAGCCGAGGAAAATCAGGGGAGTGGAGAGCAGGGGCATGCTGCTTGCGGCAGGCGACGAGGGCAACCTCGTGCTGCTGACAACCGATGGTGACATAGAGAACGGGGCGAAGGTGAAATAGCCATGAAAAGCGAGTTTTCAACAAAATGGAAGGCGAGCAAGCAGCCGAGGAAGCAGAGGAAATACAGGCACAATGCGCCGCTGCACATCAGGCACAGGTTCCTTTCCGCGCACCTCTCAAGGGAGCTGGCGAAGAGGTTCAGGAGGAAGTCCATACCCGTAAGGAAGGGCGACGAGGTTGAGGTCATGAGGGGCGAGTTCAGGAAATTCAGGGGAAACGTGGAAAGGGTTGACATGGGGAGAGGCAGGGTTTATGTGGAGGGCGTCAAGATAAAGAAGGCCGACGGCAGCGAGGTGCTGCGGGCGATTGACGCGTCAAATGTGAGGCTCACGAAACTTAACCTCGGGGACAAATACAGGCAGAGGATGCTTGAGAGGAAAGGCAAGGTCACGTTCACGGCAGAGGAGACTGCTGCAAAGGAAAATAAGGGAGAAGACAAAAAGGGAAGAGGGATTAAGGCTGAAGGGGAAAAGAAAGAAACTGCAATGGACAAGGCTGAAGCAGAAGCAAAAGAGGATGCTAAAACAGAGGAAGGTGCTTCATAATGGCGTATCTGAAGAGGCTGGCGATGCCTCCGTACTGGCCCGTAAGGAAGAAGGAAAGGGTCCTGGTAGTGTCACCAAGCCCAGGGCCCCACGGCAGGCAGGAGTGCATACCCATCCAGGTGATATTGAGGGACATGCTGGGCATTGCGGCCACGGCTGCGGAGGCGAGGAAGATAGTCAAGCAGGGAAAGGTCCTGGTGGACAGGAAACCGAGGAAGGACGTCGGGTTTCCCGTGGGCCTGATGGACGTCGTGGAGATCCCCGAAGCAAAGAAATGCTTCCGTGTGCTACCTACAAGGAAGGGCCTTGGCCTGGTTGCGGTAAAGGAGGAGGAGGCGGGCCAGAAGATATGCAAGATAACAGGCAAGTCATTCGTGAAGGGGGGGAAGGTACAGCTGCACCTCCACGACGGGAGGAACGTGCTGGCAAACAAGTCTGATGCCTACAAGGTTGGCGACTCCGTCATGGTGCAGCTGCCCGCACAGAAGATAAGCAAGCATTACAAGCTGGAGAAGGGCGCGCAGGCCATAATACTCGGCGGCAAGAACAGGGGGGAGAAGGGAGTGGTAAAGGACATAAGGAAGAGGAAGAACATGCTTGAAACCCCGACGGCGACAATAAAGTCCGGCACGCAGGAGATAGACACGCTGATAAGCTACCTTATGGTGGGTGAGTTCTGATTATGGAGCAGACTGCTGCAAAGAGGGGGAATCCCATGAGGCAGATAAGGCTTGGGAAGGTCACCCTCAACATGGGCGCGGGCGAGCCGGGGCCCAAGCTTGACAAGTCAAAGAAGATAATTGAGACCATCTCAGGCAAGAAGGTCGTAATAACCAAGACGCGCAAGAGGAACACCTTCGGCGGGGCCAAGGGGAGGCAGATAGGGGTGATGGTGACGCTGAGGGGCAAGGATGCGGAGGAGATTCTCAGGAGGATGCTCAAGGCCGTGGACGGCAGGCTCAGGCCGTCGCAGTTTGACTCCAGCGGGAATTTTTCCTTCGGCATAGCGGAATACATAGACATACCAGGGATCAAGTACGACCCCGATGTCGGGATACTGGGGCTGGACGTGGCGGTGACGCTGGAGAGGCCCGGGTTCAGAATAAAGAGGCGGGTGATAAGGCCGAAGTCAGTTGGCAAGCGCCACAGGATAACCAGGGAGGAGGCCATTGAATGGGCCAGCCAGGCCTTCGGGGTCACGGTGGCCGAGGAGGAGAAATAGATTCTTATGTCATTCGAAAAGGTAAGGAAGAGCATACAGCG
Organism: Candidatus Aenigmatarchaeota archaeon; assembly: GCA_016198605.1. Classification (GTDB taxonomy): domain Archaea; phylum Aenigmatarchaeota; class Aenigmatarchaeia; order QMZP01; family QMZP01; genus JACQIG01. Next base: position 5,914 of record JACQIG010000032.1, read on the forward strand.
CAAGCCTATAAAGCTGGCAAGGTATGAGAAGTTCAACAAGGCCAGGCCAAGGAAGTTCGGCAGGACGCTGAACAAGTGCAGGAAATGCGGCAGGACGGAAGGGCTGAACCACAAATACGGCCTGAACTACTGCAGGCAGTGCTTCAGGGAAGAGGCGGAAAAGCTGGGGTTCAGGAAATACGATTAGCGGCGCAAGGGTCTGAATATGAAAATAGCGGTTGGCTCTGGGAACCCGGTGAAACTGGAAGTTGCAAGGGAGTGCTTTTCCAGATTTTTTGACAAGGTGGAGATAATATCCGTAAAGGCCGATTCCAACGTGCCAAGCCAGCCAATAGGCGAGGAGACGATGGAGGGCGCGATAAACAGGGCAAGGGAATCCCTCAAGGCTGCAAAAGCTGATTTTGGCGTTGGGATGGAAGGCGGGCTCATTGAACTTGGCGGCAGGTCTTATTTCACCGCATGCTTTGCAATTGCAGACGGATCAGGGAACATGCACACAGGCACATCCGGTTGGTGGGAGTGCCCAAAAGGCATATTGCCTGAAATCAGGGCAGGCAGAGAACTGGGGGAGATAACCGAGAGGCTTACCGGAATAAAGAACGTCAAACAGAAGCAGGGCGGCATAGGCGTTTTTACAAAAGGCGCGGTTGACAGGAAGGCTTTATATGTGCATGGCTTATATATGTGTTTAGTGCCTTACCTGAATAAGGAACTGTTCGGCCTCAGATAAGGCTTAACAATACCAATGAGACAATATATAATAGGAGACGAGAATGAAACACGACCCGTTGGCTGACGCATTCGCAGTGCTGAAGAACGCGGAATCCATAGGCAGGAAGGAGTGCGTTGTCCCCGCGACAAAGGTCGTGAAAGGCATGCTCAAGGTCATCCGGGAGAAAGGATACATAGCCGGGTTTGACTTCGTTGAGGACGGCAAAGGCGGGTTTTTCAAGGTGAAGCTGGCGGGCAGGATAAACAACTGCAACGTGATCAGGCCAAGGTTTTCCGTCACGACGGGGGAGATGATAAAATGGGAGAAGAAATTCCTCCCCGGGGAGAACATAGGCCTGCTCCTGATGACCACGCCCAAGGGCATAACCGACCAGAAGGACGCACTGAAGCTTAACACCGGGGGGAAGCTGCTCGGTTTCATCTTCTGAGGGGATTTGTATGGCAAGCGCCAAGGACATACAGGATGCGGTGAAGAGCGGGAGTGTCGTCATGGGCACAAGGAACGTGATAAAGGCCGTAAAGGCTGGGGGCGTAGGGAGGATAGTCCACGCGTCCAATGTACCTGACATAACGCTGAGGGAGCTGCGCCACTACTCATCCATAGCCTCCATTGAGGTGTCAGGGTTTGACGGGACGTCCATAAAGCTGGGCGAGGTCTGCGGGAAGCCGTTCGGGATCCTTGTCATAGGCGTGGCCCGCGAGGCCAAGGCGGGAAAGAAGGCGGCCAGAAAATGATTTATAATCGCATCTGTGCATATTTAATAGGGCGCAAGATGGTGCTTGGTGTTGTGCAATGGCAGTGAAACTGGAGACGCAGACGATAAGGATAATAGCGCTTTTTGAGAAGATAACGAAGGTGCACGCAAGGGACTGCATTGAGATGGACAACTGCGTGTACTTCCTGGTGGACCCCGGCAAGGTGGGGCTGGCCATAGGCAAGGGCGGATCCGTGATAAACGGCGTCAGGAAAGCCCTGGGCAAGACCGTGAAGGTATTCGGGTATTACGACAACCCCGAGGACATGGTAAAGAATTTAATACCAGGCGTGAAGAATATAGAGCTCAACGGCGGCTCCATGGTCGTCTCCATACAGCCAAAGGAGAGGACTGCCGCGGTGGGCAGGAACGGCGCAAACATACGCGCGGTGAAGGAGATAATGAACAGGCACTTCTCCATAAAGAACTTAAAGCTTAGATAGGGATAGAATAACAGTAAAAGTAAATAACACGGGGACAATAAAAGCCAGGCTGCGTAAAGGGGACAAGAAGGCTTGGATGCTGGCTTAAAACAATATCATTAAGGAGACAAGGGTATGACAGAGAAGATAAGGATAATAAAGAAGAAGGCCAACCTGATACAGTTCTCGGTGGAGGGCGCCACGCCTGCCTTTGTGAACGCGCTCCGCAGGATAATGATATCGGAAGTGCCGGCCATGGCAATAGAATGGGTTGACATCAGCAGGAACAGCTCGGCGCTTTTTGACGAGGTGCTGGCCCACAGGCTTGGGCTGATACCCCTGGAGTTTGACCCCGAGAAGTTCAATTTCACGGAGGAGTGCAAGTGCAAGGGGAAGGGGTGCCCGTCATGCGAGGCCAGTTTCGCCCTGGAGAAGGAAGGGCCGTGCATGGTCTATTCCGGAGACATGAAGCCTTCAAATAGGAGTGTAAATCCCACCGACCCCAGGTTCCAGATAGTCCAGCTCCTCAAGGGCCAGTCGCTTAAGCTGGAGGCCACGGCAAGGCTTGGCATTGGCAGGACACACATAAAGTGGCAGGCGGCCATAGCGGCATACGCGTACCAGCCAGACGCGCCAGAGGAGAAGGACGGGGTGATGGTGTGCGCGAAGCACGTGCCAAGCGCGGCGGGCAGGAAGACCGTGGTGGAGCCTGACAAGTGCGAGGTTTGCAAGATACAGTCCAACCCGACCAGGTTCCTCTTCCGTGTGGAGTCGGTCTCCGGGCTGGAGCCAGAATACATAGTCTCAAAGGCCGCGCAGATACTGGCACAGAAGGCCGAGGACTTCAAGAAGGAGATAGGAAAAGAGTTAAGTTAACCACTCTTTTTACAGGAATCTGCGGACGTCCGCAAAAGAGCGGTTGGCCAGAAAAACAGGAACTGTTAATTAGCGCTGTCAGTTAATAGTGATGTGTCATGAGCCTTAAACTGGTTGTCATCTGGATAATAGGCGGCCTGCTGCTTGCCGCAGGCACGTGGATAATATCCAACCTTGAGTTCCCCAGGATAGGCGTCACGGAAACCCAGTTCACCATAGGGCTGGTCATCGGGCTAGTGCTCTACCTCATGGCGGGGCTGGCATGGATTTCCGTGGCGGTGGCGACAAGAAGCGGGCATGAGTGACGGGCGGGCTAATGTTTTAGAAAGGTCTGACATATGGTTGATGCCGATGCTATCCTCACAGCAGAAGAGAGGAGAATGCTTGATGAAAGCGTGAAACAC
>JACQIG010000028.1 GCA_016198605.1 Candidatus Aenigmatarchaeota archaeon
CTGGTGAGCAGTGCGATGATGGCAACAGCATAGATGGCGATGGGTGCTCTGCTATTTGCGAGCTTGAGTTTTGTGGGGATGGCACACTCCAGGAGCCGGAGCAGTGCGATGACGGCAATATGGAGGATAATGACGGATGTTCGGCTGTGTGTCTGATGGAGTTTTGTGGTGACAATGTTACGCAATCTGATGAACAGTGTGATGATGGGAATACAGTGAATAATGACGGATGCTCAGCAGCATGTTCCCTGGAGTTTTGCGGTGATAACGTGACGCAAAACAGTGAACAGTGCGATGACGGAAATACTCAGGGTGGCGATGGGTGTTCCTCTACATGCTTCCTTGAGTTCTGTGGGGATGGGACAATACAGGCGGTAGAACAATGTGACGATGGGAATTCAGAAAACAACGATGGTTGCAACTCTGCGTGCCTTTTGGAGTTCTGTGGCGATAGTGTTGCGCAATCAAATGAAGAATGCGATGATGGCAACACAAACAATGGTGATGGGTGCAACTCCGTGTGCGAATTGGAGTTCTGCGGGGATGGTGTTGTACAGGAGCCGGAGCAGTGCGATGACGGCAACGGCATAGGCGGAGACGGTTGCAGCGCCTCATGCCAGATTGAATTCTGCGGGGATGGGATACTGCAGGGAACTGAGAAATGCGATGACGGGAACACCCAGGAGGGTGACGGGTGCTCTGCCGTGTGCGAAATAGAGCCGCCGAGCCTCAACAAGACCGTAGGCGACCCCAAGGCCATATGGGAAGGCGACAACATGTTTTACCCAAACCTGACCGGAAGATGCTGGGCTGGCGGCGAGGGCAGGCTGGACTGCTGGAAGGTGACGCTGGACACGCCGATAACGCTCACATGCGAGTATCCTGTTGCGGAACCTAACGGGAATGAGACGCTCTGCTTTGAGGTGGAGCTGGACGGTGACATAGCAACGGAAGGCTACTGCGATAAGACTGGGGGAACGATAGGGGAGGATGGGTTCTGCTGCTTCCCGAGGGAGGAGCTGCCGCTGACGCTGTATTTCATGGAAGAGTCGCAGCACAATCTGGAGTTCTATTGCACGGACTCTATGGGCAACAGGACTGCGATAGATGAAGAGAAATTCAAGGTGAATGGCAGATCCTTCAAGATAAACCTCAACAAGAAGTGGAACCTGATTTCAGTGCCGTTCGTGATCCAAGACGACTCGCCTGGGGCTGTTTTCAGCGGCCTGGAAGAGGAAATAATTGCAGTATGGACTTATGACGGCGTCTCAAAGGGGTGGTTCGTGTTCACCCCTGACGGGGTAGATAATGATAACCTTGATTCAATAGTGCCTGGAATGGGGTACTGGGTCCTGGCAAACGATTCGGCCATGCTTCTGGTGGGCGGAAGCCTGCTCACGGAGGGGCCGGCAGCGCCGCCTGTAAAGGGGATAGGAGAGGGATGGAACCTGATAGGCTATTATGGCAACGAGAATGGCACGATAACAGCATATGACGGGCCTGATGGCGAGGGGAGGGAGGCCATATGCGCACTCGGGAGCCTTGTGGACACTGCCTTTGGCCATCCAAAGTGGAATTCGCTGCTCACATACTGGGAACCGGACAACCCCGACCAATGGACTGGACTGGACCAGACAGATAGGATGGATCCCGGGGCTGGATACTGGCTGGAGATAGGGGAGAATGAGTCATACGCCCTCTCAACCACCTGCCCCATAGGTATTTAAAACTTAGGTGGATAGTAAAGGATACCCCATATTTGTCACTAACATATAACATTTGGTGAATTGATGTCAGGAAAGATGCTTCATGCGGCATTCATTGGCGTTCTTGTAATAGCGCTTAGTGCAATTGCCATTGCACAGCCTGCTGTTCCCCACCAATTCTACGGGAGCGTCACTGTAAACGGCAATCCTGCGCAGGACGGGCTTCTTGTTGTTGCCAGGATACAAGGTGTGGATGCGGCAGCGACAACTACACAGAACGGAAGGTATGGATACCAGCCTGTATTTTATATTGAAGACACAAATGGCAACAGGGCAGGGAAGACGATAGAGTTCTTCGTTGATGGCGTCAAAGGAGGGCAGTCTGTCTTCCAGAACGGCGCAAGCACGCAGCTTGACCTCGCGATAACCCAGGCTGTCTCTTCGCCGCCGCCCGCAAGCACGGGTGGTGGGGGTGGGGGAGGCGGCGGTGGAGGAGGAGGCCCAGGGCCAGCACAGGCTTCATGCACAGAGGACTGGACGTGCACTGACTGGCTTGACTGCTTCAACGGGAAGCAGGATAGGGTTTGCACCGACAGGAATAGCTGCGGGACTACAGTGAACAGGCCGCAGGAGAGCAGGGAGTGCACGCCAGCACCGTCACAGCAGTCCTGCACGGAAGACTGGTCATGCGGCGAATGGTCAGAATGCTTCGCATTTGGCGGCGTGCAGACCAGGAGCTGCGCGGACCTGAACACCTGCGGCACGGGATTCAGCAAACCGGAAACAATAAGGAGCTGCGCAGGTCCTGACGCTGCTGTGGGCATCACCGGGCTTATAGTGGGCAACGCAGTCCTCTACGGGCCGTACATACTGGTGGCAGCGGTGCTGGTTGTGATAGTTGTCTTCCTGCTTTTCAGGAGAAGGAAAGTATTATAAGCTATAGAGCGAATGCGCCACCTTGTCAAGCATTCCCAGCTCAAGGCCATGCTCCCCTGCCATCGTTCTCGCCGCTTCCATGTCAAGCGGATCCCTTGTGGTGAAATAGAATTCCTCTACGCCAAGCGGCCAGGTGCATTTACCAAGCTCGCTTATGTATGCTCCCATACCCCTGAGGTCGTCAATAAAAGCAGTATAGCTTCTTTCCTTAATTGGCCTGTGCCCATTGAGAGTCAGGACGTATTCAGGCATCTTCAATCTCATTATATTATTGCCCTAAGGCAAATAAATTGGTGACGCCGTCAATAGGCGTATTTAAGCATGGAGTGCAAAAGCATTGCCATGTCGCGAGAATACAGGACAGCCTGGGGTTCACTTTATGCCGCATATCACAATAAGGGAAAATATACACAAGATGAGATAGGACGGATGGAAGACAGGCTCATCGGTGAATTCAGCAAATTAGACGCAAAGAACAGGGAAGGCCTGAAGCGTGACGTGACAGGGCTTATAGGGCAGTACAGCACTAACAAGGATTATCTCCTCAGCAGGCTAGACGGCTAGAGGGTGTTGAAGAAGTAAACCCACGAGACGAACCAGATTAGTATGTAGAGCAGAAGCCCGTTCTTTGCCCACCACTTGCTCCCTTTCTGCCCGGAGATTCTTTTTGCTGCAATCCCCATGACTATGAGCAGTATTATGCCTGCCAGGAAGCCTGGCGCGAGCCCCAAGAGGACCGCTATGTAGCCGGCTGCCAAGGCTGCTGCTGAGTGCAATCCTACGGAAACCCTTGAGGCTTTCAGTTCTTCCATAAACCTTGCATGACGGCCTTATCGCATCAGGACTGAGCCGTGCCTGCCCCCGCTACTTCTTCCTGTGCCTCATCTTTTTTCTTCTCTTCTTCAGCTTGTGCTTCTTCATCTTCTTTCTTCTTTTTTTCCTGAGGTTTGACATAAGCGCACCACTGCTTAAATTATGGCTTCCATTAATATAAGCATGGTGGACAAGGTCAGGTTTATCGATGTGAAGCCGCTGGAGGACGCGTGCGGGCTCCTTAGGGAATTGTACCACTCCGACAACATGAGCATCGCGCACGTTGAGGTCATAAGGGACGCGAGGAAGCACAAACACCTGAAAATGGAAGAGGTCTATTATGTCAACAAGGGGATAGGCCAGCTGTATCTGGGCGGCAAGGTTCTTGGCATAGAGGAAGGCGACACGATACCAATACCAAAGGGCACGTGGCACTACCTGAAGAAATTCAGGGACATAAAGCTTGAAGTTCTTGCGATAACACACCCGAGATATGATCCGGAAGATGTGATATTTGAGGAATAGGCGCTTCCTTCCAAAGAATCAGCGCAGCTTGAATTCCCCCATGACGCGCCACTCCTCTATTGGCGTGCTGTCAGAGGATGATACCAGGCATATGCTCTTGACGCCAAATTCCATGTTGAACGTGCCGCCTATCTGCCTTATTATCTCCTCCTTAGTTTCCTGCCTATAACTTCCGTATAATATGCTCAGATGAGGCATGTAGGGCGGATCATTCACCCTGTTAAACGCTTTTCTGGCCATTGCATTTGCTTCCATCACCGGCCTTGCCTGCTCTGCCCTTATGAAGACACATTTGAAGAACGTGTCACCGCAGCCTATTTCCGTGAGCCGGATGCTGTAAGGCCTTATCATGCCCGCCAGCGGGATTGCTCTTGCCCTAGTGTCCCCGTAACTCCCCGCTATGTCACCCAATAGCGTCACGTGAGGCTCAAATCTTGGTGCATTATACTGCTCAGCCAAATCTGAAATCAGGCCGCTCAGCCTCTCATGGGCCTTCCCTTCCGGCCTAAGCCAGAGGGAATATTCCTGTTCGCCCATGAAATCAGCCCTTCCTGAACCTCTTCACCGCTATCTTCACGTCGTCCGCCAGTATGGTTTTCCTCCTGGCGTGGCGCGCAAGCTCCGCAATGTCCCTTGACATGTCCCTGGAGAATTCCTCTACGAACTCAGCGAAGGCAACAGTGGCTTCCTTGGAGACGCGGATCCTCTTCTCGCTGTCCTTGAGCATCTTCTCGAACGGCGCAAGGGGTAGCCTTCCCATAAGAAACAATTATATTTCCCGCTGGGGCTTAAAAGTGTTATTGCTGCTGGCCTGGTGCCTGCCCGGCCCTGACAAGGCCTTCAAGCGACTCCCTTGCCAGTGAGTAGATTTCTTTGCTGTAAGTTTCTGCCCCATCTTTCCATAATACCTGCATAAAGAATTGGTCTTCGTTCGTTCTATCAGTGCAATATCCAGGATATATCTCCCTTGCCAAATCAATGCAATATCCATCAAGCTCTCCGTCAAAAGCCAGGTCCGTATATTTGACATTGAAGCCCCTGCCCTGTAGAACAATCTCTGCGCCGCTAACGCTTTTTGCAACAGTCCCTTTCATTCCATTATACTCAAATGTCCCTGTTGCGCTTGGCCTTGCGTCCCCGCACCCTGCGGCAAATCCTGCAATGGCCAAGGCAGCTGCGCCATTCCTCACATAATCGCCAATCTTTGCCATATCGGTCACCTTACTGCATTATTGCGGGGTTAAGCATTTAAGCTTTTCCTATTCCCCACTGTGGGATGGTTACAATGTGCATTTTCACGCTCATTTCACGCTCATTCACGTATATAAGCACTCACGGACAAAAATATCTATAAGCGATTTGCAATATTAGATGTTTAAATGCATTAGGAGGTAATGGAAAATGCCACAGGCTTATTGCGTGAAGTGCAAGGC
>JACQIG010000029.1 GCA_016198605.1 Candidatus Aenigmatarchaeota archaeon
AAAAGAGAAAGGATTCAGGAAAAATTAGATTATCGCCTAAACATGTCAGTAAAATAAAGAATGGGATAAAGAGGATGCTTTGTTTATTTTGCAAAATCTATGATTAACTTTCTCAAGTGCACATTAGTTCTAAGCTCCTGCATAATAGCTAATTGAATACCAGTACTCTTAAGCAGAACACCAACTATACTCTCATCTAATGTTTTTTGTGCTTCCACAGTGCTATATACTGTGCTAATATCTAACTGTTGTCCACATCTATTGCATATTTTCGCTGTAGATTCATTTATTTTATCGCATCTAGAGCATGTTTTAGGGTTTAGCTCTCGCTCCTCCTTGGTCTTTTCGGGCTCTTTTAGACCATTAACTGCTAACAAGGCATCATCTAGATCTCTCCCGCTCAAATGAACATATATCGCAGCCATATCAGAGCCTTGCGTCCACCCAAAGAACTCCTTCATTTGCGCTTCTGTAAGTTTGTTGGCTAGATATGTAGCTCTAGAGTGCCTAAAATTATGTGGGTTTATAGCTTTCATTATGCCCCCTTTCTTAGCAATGGTAACCAGTAGTTTTCTTAGTGTATTGTAAGTGATAACCTTGCCATTGTTCCAGTTAGAGAGCCATAAATAAGCTTCTGGATTATTTTTAGCATAATGTAAACCCATCCATGTAGCCAGATAGGGTGTAGAATCAATAAGTGGTATAGTCCTCATCCCTGTTTTACCGGACACTGTGATCTTAGTTATCTGCCCCTTGAAATCTACATTTTTGACCCGGAGACCAAGTAGTTCTCCTACTCTTAGACCACCATCATAAAGAACGGCTATCATGGCTTTGTCTCTCGCATTCTCTGCAGATTCTATGAGCCGTTTTATCTCTTCTTGGCTCAGAAGTTCCTCTGGGAGTTTCTTTCTATGGTTTTTTATTCTAGTTTTTAACCACCTAACCTCTTCTGGGAATACCTCTCCGTTACCTTTAAGCCACTTCCAGAACTTCTTTACCACAACCTTATAATCACGTTTAGTCCAGTCTTTCCATTCATTTCGCTCTATAATGCCAATTAAATGTTCGATATCGCTTCGAGTGCATTTATCGAAGTCCTTATTCAACATTTCAGCAATAGTATAGGCGTGACTAATCAGTTTGAGAACCCTAAGTGACCCCAATCCAGTAGAGAAGCAATACTCACTAAATTTGACGATAAGTGCCTTGTTCTTTGCAGATATTGACTTGCAGTTTTTAATTTTACGCAGCTTACGCTCTATTAGAACATTCATGTCTGCCATGTGTGATACCTCGCTCCTATCATTTAAAGGAAGACGTAGGCTTCACACTTTCTAACCCAAGCCCCGGGTGAGACTTGAACTCACGACCTCTGCGTTTCTGCAATGGACAGCCAATGCACGCTGTGCAGGCTGTCGGCATATACCAACGCAGTGCTCTACCAACTGAGCTACCGAGGCGTGTGGAAGGTGTGACGAATCGCGAAGCGATGAGGCCACCTCCTTTGGTTCCACCACCTTTCTGAAAAGGTGGTGTGAGCTACCGAGGCGTAAACAAGTTTCATGGTAACTAAATTATATTCCTATAATTCCTTTTAAAGAGATAGCAGCCAATAATTAGACAGTGCTCTGCACTTGGGACTGTGGGGCAATGGCAACCTAGCAGGCTCCAGGCTTGCGCGTTTGGTGCGTCGAGGTATGTTTCATACCTGTGAGAGAAAGGTACCTGCGGATCTGGGTTCGACTCACAGCTTTTTTCAAGAAAAAGCTGTGGAGCAAAAAGGAGGCTGCTCAGCCTTCGGCTTCGTTACGCCTTCCGTGGAAGCCGTAATCGGAGCTAAGCGGCGGTGCATGCCGGCTTGCCACAATTGGCTCAAGCCGGAAACTGCTTGCCTCCATTTTGATCCACCACTTTTTGAAAAAGTGGTGCGAGAATCCCAGCAGTCCCATCTTTTCTTCTTATAAAGCTTGCCGGCCACTATTACGATGGCTGAAACGCTTGCAAGGAATGAGGCGTTCTTCTCTGCCCTGGAAAACATGTTCCTTGTAGAGAAGGAGAGGCATGGTGCGGAGCAAGCACTGGAGCTTTTCACGTCAGTCATCCGGCGCGGGCTTAGGAAGGCCTACTCCACGCAGAGTTACATGAAAGGCGACACCGGGGATTTTGCCCGGGTTGTTGGCGCCAGGGACAAGGCAGTCGGCCTGAGGGTTGAATTTGATGACATAAAAAAGGATGGCCTTGTTTACCGCTTCCTTGACGATCCCTTCCCCAACCTGAAGGGACAGGTTAATTACGGCGACCTGGACGCCACCTACATGCGGTTCAAGGTTGATTTCCTCCTCGGGAATGGCTGGCACTATTCTACGGGAAAACACTTGTGGCTGGGGAACAAATACACGGAGCATGTGATAATGAAATAGCTCAGGTCTTCACTATTATCCCACCCACCCCTGCGGCAGCGAACTTGTGGACCATCTCCGCCAGCGAGTTCAGTATCCCCTGGGCCTCGCCGACGTCCATCTTCACCGTGTCAGGCTCCAGTATCTCTACCGCCGAAGGCGCGTAATTCATCACGAGGTAGGCGAGCGTCTCAAAGTCCTGGGCCACCATCTCAATCTCAACCACAAGCGAGTATGCGGATTCTATATGGGGGATGGGCTTCTCCACCTTCTGCGCCTCCTTGAAATGCTTCTTGTATATCATCGACCTGGCGGTCTCCCTGTCCATCATCTCCACGTGCTTCTGGAGGGCTGTCTTCGCGGCCTCCTCGGTGACCGCAAGGACCTCTATCATCATCCAGGTCCTTATCCACCCGTCCTTTATCCTCTTCTTGACCTTCTCTTCCAGCTTGAATTCAGACTCTTCGGACATGGCAATGACTTAGTATGGTGGTTTTAATGCTTATATGCATTTGTGATAGAGATAAAATATGGCACACGAAGAAAATATGCCAACATTAGAACTTGTGGAGTATAACGCACTTTATCGCTTTGCAATAGACAAAGCACTTGGGGAGGGCTATACAAGAGAGCAGTTGATACCTATAATAAGGCGCGGATTAATAACCGGGGCAGTACATTGGGGCACTCAAGAATCGCCCACCCGTCGCCACGCAATTGCCTCTAGCATATTTGCTGTGGTTTACGGGAATACATTGAAGACTCTAGAGTCAAAAGGGTTTGATGCTTATTATTCTTTGCTTCTTTGATATGGAGCTTCCCGTCATCCGACAATGACTCTCACATCCACGGCCTTCACGCCGTTCTCGTTCACAAAAAGCGGGTTTATGTCAAGCTCCTTGATTCTTTTGGTTTTCCACAGGTTATCTGAGATCTTGATGAGGGAATCCTCCAATGCCTTCAGGTTTGCGGGCTTCATTCCCCTCACACCCGTCAGAATCTTGTAGCCCCTTATCTCGCTTATCATCTCCCTGGCGTCCCTCCTCTCTATCGGTACTATCCTGAACGTGACGTCTTTCAGGAACTCAACGAAAATCCCCCCAAGGCCGAACATCAATACAGGGCCGAATTGGGGGTCCTGCTTCGCGCCCACGATGGTCTCATATCCGGAGGCCATCTCCTGCACCATCATGCCGTCTATCCTGGCCTTTGGATAGTGCTTCCTCACGTTCTTCATTATCTGCCTGTACGCCTGGATCACGTCCAGCGGGTTGTGCAGGCCTGCCTGTACGGCTCCGATGTCCGTCTTGTGGAGCACCTGCTCCGAGGAGACCTTGAGCACTACAGGGAAGCCCAGCTTCTTGGCAGAATCCGCGGCCTCATTCTCGCTCTTGGCGAGGTAGTGCATGGCCACCGGTATGCCCCACTTCTTCATCAGCGCTTCCGCTTCCTTGTCGGAGAGTTTTCCCATACATCTAAATTGTCCTCCAGGTTTAATATATTCCATGAGAAGAATTAGCTATGGCCTACAACGCCACCAAGATACTGATAGGGATAAACGTGATGGTGTTCCTGCTGGTATTCTCCCTGGGCATCGGTTCAGAGGCCTTCAACGGTGTGTTCGACTCCTACTCATTCTCCGGCGGGAAGATGCTGGAAGCGTGGAGGTGGGTGACGAGCCTTTTCCTGCACGCCTCCGCAAGCCACCTGTTCTTCAACATGCTCGGGCTCTACTTCTTCGGGAAGGTGCTGGAGTCCAGGATGCCAAGGCAGTGGTTCCTGTCCATATACTTCGTGGCAGGCCTACTCGGCAACCTTGTGTTCGCGCTGACGAGCACTGCGCCCGTGGTGGGCGCTTCCGGGGCCATATTCGGCCTGATGGGCGCGGCAATGCTGCTCCACCCTACAGAACTTATAAACATATACATTATCCCGCTGCCGCTCTCCATAGTGGCCGTGCTGTTCGTCATAGTGGAGGCTTTCGTCCTCTACTTCCAGCCTTCAAGCTTCGGCAACGTGGCCACGGTGGCTCATGTGGGCGGCCTGGTCACGGGAGCTGTCTTCGCCATGTTCAGGTCGTGGAAGCAGTCAATGAAAGGCATATTCATCGTGGGCGTCTCCTTCGCGCTGCTCATATTCCTCGGCCCCATATTCGGCTTCATAACCGGGATAGGCAGCCTGGTATTGAATTTCGTGGATTTCGCCGTGGGACTGGTGCTCTACGGGTTCGCCAATGCGCTCTCATTCATATGGGCTTAATAAACAGGGGAGAGAAATAGGAAGTGGTTATGTTCAGGAAGAAGCAAAAGGAACCGGAGGAGGGGCCAAGGAAGAACCTGGCCCTGTTCGTTGACGGCCCCAACATCATAAGGAAAGAGTTCTCCATAAACCTTGACGACCTCAGGAGGGCCGCGCAGAAATACGGCAGGATAATGATAGGCAAAGTGTTTTTGAACCAGTACGCGAGCGAGAAGCTGATAGAGGCCATATCAAACCAGGGCCTTGAGGCGAAGATCATGCTTGCTGGCGAATCTTCCGGGGACGTGGACGTGGCTGTGGCTGTCGCATCGGTGAAGGCAGCGTACAACCGCGACATTGACATAATAGCCATAGCCTCGCGGGATGCTGACTATTTGCCGGTGGTCCACCTCATAAAGGAGATGCGGAAGAAGGTCGTGATAATAGGCGTGGAGCCAGGCTTCTCCAAGGCGCTGCAGAACGCCGCGGATTTCGTTGAGATGCTCCCGAAGAGGAAAGCCTTAGAGCTTCCCTAGCTTTTCTCTGTTTCTATGTATAGCCTGATTTTTCTTATTGAGTCTTCATAAAGCGGACTATTATAACTAATCTCAAGCCTTAGCCCATAAACAGGATCTCCAATGGCTACAGACCTGTAGTTGGTCCCATGTCTGGAGTCTCTCTTGCCATCATCTACAAAAGTGTCTGCTTCTAATTTTTTTATATTCACTTTAACTTTTTGCTCAACAATCCCTGCCATGATTATCAATTAACAGAAAGATATATAAGCACATACATATGGCCCAATAAATTAGTTCACAGCTTCCCCAATGCGTAAAGCAGTATCGCCTTCTCCGTATGGAGCCTGTTCTCTGCCTGGTCCCAGACAACTGAGCGGGGGCCGTCCATTACGGAATCAGTGACCTCGTTGCCCCTGTAGGCAGGGAGATCGTGCATGAAGATGCACCCGGGTTTCGCCAGCGAAAGCAGCTTGTCATTCACCTGGTAAGGCCTGAAGGCCTTGAGGCGCTTCTCCTTTTCTTTCTCATCGCCCATGCTGACCCATGTATCTGTGTACACAATATCGGCGTCCTTGACTGCCTGGGAAGGGTCCTGCATTAAATCAACAACAGCATATGGTGGCCTGGAAATATTCCTAGCCAGCTGCAGGATTCTATTGTCCGGCTCATACCCCTTCGGTGAAGCCACTGATATGCTTATCCTGAGAGCCGAGCAGCCGAGCAGGAGGGAGTTGCAGACATTATTGCCGTCGCCTATGTATGCCAGCTTGAGGCCTTCCAGCCTCTTGAATTTTTCTTTTATTGTCAGAAGGTCTGCCATTATCTGGCAGGGGTGCTCCATGTCGGAAAGTGCATTTATCACAGGAATGGAAGAATGCTGTGACATTTCAACCAGGCTCTGGTGGGAATAGACCCTTGCCGCCACCACGTCCACATACCTTGATATTGCCCTTGCGGTGTCCGCTACGGTCTCCCCCCTGCCGAGCTGGGTCTCGCCGGCATTGAGCGCTATCACGTTGCCACCGAGCTGGTACATGGCCTGCGTGAAGGATATCCGCGTCCTCGTGCTGGGCTTCTCAAAGATGAGCAGGAGCGTCTTGTTTTTGAGGTCAGGGGTTGTTTTCTTTTTGAGGTCTTTTGATTTGTCAAGGACCTTCAGCAAATATTCCCCTGACAGGTCGCTTATGGAGAGAAAATGCGCCATAATACAACTTGACTTCTCTGCCCTAAATATTATATTGATGAAGGGCATAACTCCCATAATCTCAGTAATAATAATGCTCTGCTCATAATAACGGCAACGCCTGCGAGATGGGCGCATGCGAGTTCTAGCGGGCTGAATATTCCGCCAGCTTGCTGAAGGCCCCGACTGCGTTCTTCACGGAAGAGTACACGGGGAGGGCATCCCCAAGATAGAATTTGGCCTTCCTGAAGTCGCCAGAGCCCGGGGCGCAGGCTATTATGGGCTTTTGTGACTTCACGCCCTCCAGGACCTCCAGCTGGTCAGGCTTCAGCAGGCACGACCTGAACTGGCTTACCAGGAGGACGCCGTCTATATTGCTGTCTTTCAATACTGTTTCCAGGACTTCCCTGTACTTGCGCCCGTCGGCATCCGCTATTATGTCCAGGGGGTTTATGGGCTCTATCCCGGGGAACCTTTTCTTCAGCCCGCTTCTGGTCCTCCCGGAGAATTCGGGCAGTTCAAGCCCGAGCTTGTGGCACCAGTCGGCTGCAAGCACGGCTGAGCCGCCCGTGTTGGATATGACGGCGAGCCTGTTTCCCCTGATGTGCCTGTAGTGCTCGAAAAGGATTACATAATTGACCAGGTCGCCCAGCGACTCCGCCTCTATTATTCCCGCCTGCCTGAAAGCGCCTGAGTAGATCCCGGCCTGCGTTGACAAAGAATCCGTATGTGTCAATGCCCTCTCCTGTGATGCCTTGCTGATCCCGCCTTTCAGGAGTATTACGGGCTTCCTTGTTCTTCCGGCAACCTCAAGAAATTTCCTGGGGTTTTTCAGCGTTTCAAAATAGGCCGCTATCGTCTTTGTCTCCACGTCAGAGGATAGGTATTCCAGCAGGTGGGTCTCATTGATGTCAAGCATGTTCCCCACCCAGGCGAATTTTGAGACGCCTATCTGCCCGGATATTGCTATGTCAAGTATTGTCGCGCCTATACCGCCAGACTGGGAGAGGATGGCCGCCCCTCCCGGCTTAAGGCATACGCCTGGCTCAAATGTCGTGTTAAGGCCGTTCCCGGGGTTTATCACGCCGCCAATGGAATTCGGGCCGAGTATCCTGATGCCTCTCTTTTTTGCCATCCCTTTCAGTTGAATTCTATGTTTCTCATTGAAGCCTCCTGGAATAATAATGCAGGATTTTGCCTTCAGGTGGTTCATTACTCCTATGGTCTTATCGGGAGGCAGCACGATAACCGCAAGATCAACCTCAGGCAGTATCCTCTCCCTCCCCTCGACATCGTAGATGTACGCCTTGCCGCAGAAATGGCCGAGGTTCCTGTAAATGTTTTTGAACACTTCAGGGCTAACCATACTTTCGCGGAGCTTGAGGCTTGAGGAGCCCACCAGCAAAACTGATTTGGGATTGAATAAGTAGCGGAGCGGCATGTGATTATATTGTCCTGGCTGATATTTATCGTAGGCTATCAATACAGTTCCCTGTTCTCCAGCTGTATCAGCGCCATCATTATGGCCTGCTTGGTGTAGTCCTTCCTCACGAGCCTGCCATTTGTCAGAAGGCCTATCATGCCCTCATGCGAGCCAATGTCCGGGTTTTTTGTGATGCCTGCCTTGTGCACTGCGTCATCTATCTCCAGGCTTTCCTTGAAAACGAGCCTTGTGACCTTCGGTGGATATTCAAACGCAGGGGACAGCCCCATGTGGTAATTCCTCCCGTCGTAAATGACGCACACGCAGACGTTCATGTAGCCCGTCTTCGTGCTAGGCACGGCCATGAGGCCGTCCTCTATGCCTATGCTGTAATCGCAGTTGATGAATATGTTCCTTGCACGATTCATTGCGCCCAGGATTGTCTCCTCAAGGGACTTGGGCTGGTCGGAGACCTTGGAAAGCGTCTGGACAGCCAGCACTTTGGCGTCCTTCAGGAAGGGGTAGTCCTTTACCAGCTCCTTCACAGCACTGATCTTGACTTCGTTCTTTGATCCCAAGTTGATAATCATAAAGAATTAATTCTCCAAAAAAGCTTATATATCAAAACGCCAAATATTTACCAGTAAAAGTTTATAACGGTTTGAGAACAAGTTTCCCC
>JACQIG010000027.1 GCA_016198605.1 Candidatus Aenigmatarchaeota archaeon
CGCTGGACGACGGGGCTATACTACGTAGATTATCATTTATCAATTATATATAAAATACAACCAATTATACCAAATAGAGTGAAAAAATGAAGATTCTACTAATCCACGCGGATTTCATCGAATGGAAGCCGGAAAAGCAGGCAATAAAGTCAGCCGAGGATGCAGAGAAGAAGCCTGTCAGGGTTGAGGAGGCGCTTGTCGCTTTCACTTCTGTGGAAAAGCGGGACGAAGCCAGCCCTGATGTGATAGCGAAGAAGGGCGTAAAGGATATCCTGGAGGTCTTCAGCGAGGTGAAGGCCAGGGCCATTGTTGTCTATCCTTATGCCCACCTCTCCTCTGAACTCGCAAAACCTGACACTGCGCTGAAAGTCCTCAAGGAAATGGAGGAGCTGCTCAGGAAAGAAAAGCACCCTGTTTACCGCGCCCCTTTTGGCTGGTACAAGTCCTTCAGCATCAAGGCCAAGGGCCACCCGCTGTCTGAGCTGTCCCGTGTGGTAACAGCAGAAGGTGCAAAGGGGGGTGGAGAAGAGGTTTCAGAGGCCATAAAACAGGAGGAGAAAGTCAGGTCGGAGTGGTTCATCCTTGAGCCTTCGGGCAGGATGCACAAGATTGAACACAAGGAAGGGAAGATAGCAGGCTTCAGCTTCGGGAAGCACAGGAACCTTGAGAAGTTCGCAAACTATGAGCTGGCAAAATCCAGGGAGGTGAAGGGGGAGCCGCCCCATGTGAGGCTCATGAGGAAGCTGGAGCTGGCGGATTACGAGCCAGGCAGCGACCCCGGCAACTTCAGGTTCTACCCAAAGGGCAGGCTGATGAAGTCCCTGCTGGAGGCTTGGGTGAGCCAGCGCGTGGCGGAATACGGCGGGATGGAAGTGGAGACGCCCATAATGTATGATTATGAGCACCCCGCGCTGAAGGACTACCTGAACAGGTTCCCGGCAAGGCAGTATGTCCTGCAGTCAGCCAAGAAGAAGTTCTTCCTCAGGTTTTCCGCGTGCTTTGGGCAGTTCCTGATGGCCACAAGCTCAAACATATCATACAGGAACCTTCCAATGAAAATCTATGAGCTCACAAGATATTCTTTCAGGCTGGAAAAGGCAGGCGAACTGACTGGCCTGAGGAGGCTGCGCGCATTCACGATGCCTGATATGCACACGCTTTGCGCGGACATTGAGATGGCCAAGGCGGAATTTGAGCGTCAGTTCAGGCTCTGCATGTCATGCCTCAGTGATTTGGAATTCTCCACAGATGATTATGAAACTGCCATAAGATTCACGGAAGAGTTCTGGAATAACAATAAAGATCTGATAATAGACCTTGCAAAACTAGTCAACAAGCCCGTCCTTATAGAAAGGTGGAGCTTCCGCTACGCCTACTTTGACCCAAAGTTTGAATTCAATTTCGTGGACGCCATAGGCAAGGCCGCGGCGCTCTCCACCGTGCAGATAGACCATGAGAACGCTGAGAGGTATGGGATGCAGTACACCGACAAGGGCAACAGCAGGAAGCATCCAAAGATCCTGCACTGCTCACCCTCCGGGGCCATAGAGAGGGTGATGTATGCCCTATTGGAGAAGGCATACAAGGAGCAGCAGGAGAAAAAGAATCCCGTCTTCCCGCTGTGGCTTTCCCCGGTGCAGGTAAGGCTGTGCCCCATCAATGATTCCCTTGTGAAATATTGCGAAGGCGCTGCGGATGAATTGGAAAAGAATGGCATAAGGGTTGACATTGACGACCGCGTGGAATCAATAGGCAGGAAGATCAGGGACGCAGAGGTTGAGTGGATACCTTATATTGTAGTGGTGGGCGAAAAGGAGAAGGAATCGGGAAAGCTAGCTGTCAGGATAAGACAAACTGGCAAGGTTGAAAATATGAACCCTAAAGACCTGGCAAAAGGGATAACTGAAAAAACGAAAGGCTTCCCCTTCAGGCCCCTGACGCTGCCGAGGTCGCTGCTAAAGAGGCCGGGTTTTGTGGGCTGAACAAATCTGGGGAATTGCCTTGTGGCGGATAAATGCTTAATACCCCTTAGGCCCAATTATGCACTTAATGGTGGCCATCATGAAGGAACTGCATTACAAGAAGCTTGGGAGCGCTATAATCGCGCATATGGACCCGCTGAAGAGCCCGCTTGTCAGGATTGTGAAGCCCGACAACAGCGTGATAGAGGGGCTGCTTGACACCGATGAGAGTGGAGAGCCTTATGTGAGGCAGGGCGCAAATCCCGTCAGGGCGCTGCCAGGGGACACGCTTACGGTACTGAAGGCCGTGGGCGAAAGGTATGAGACGGTGAGCGAATACAGGATTGTTGGAGGGGAGAAGAGGAGATGGTCACAGAAGGGTGGCTGGACTGAAGCCGAAAGGGCGTATGTCCGGCAGCTTTGCGATGGATATGGTGACAGGCCTGATTTTGAGGACGTGGCCGAAAAGCTAGGGGAGAAATTCGACGTAGTCAGAAGCGCGCGGTCCGTGATGACTATGTATTACTCAAACAGATAAGGCCTGAAGGGAAGGAAATTAAATAAAAAATAAAAAAAGACTTCCTATCTCTTCCTGCCCTTGGGCTTTTCCACTGCCATCATCTTTCCCGCAGCGGCCTCGCCGTACTTCACCATGCAGTGCGGGCATCCCTTGCTGTACCATATGGCCATCTTCGTTATGGCAAGGAATATCAGCGCAGCAACGTACATCCCGTAGACGCTTGCAAGGCCTCCGCCCCTCTGCTGGAGCAGGAACCCGGACACGAGCGTGAGTATGAACGCGGCGCCAAATATTATGGCTATTATCGCGCCAATCACGCACCTTCCGGAGCAGTCGTTTTTATCCATTCAAAACCCTCCTATCCTATGGCCCGCCAAAGGGCCATATATATATTTCGCAGGGGTGGTATAAAAACGCCGATTCATATTTAAAACTTTCCTGCATAATTAAGGCTAATGATGGCTGATGGGCAGGAGAGTAGTGATAATACAGGGTTCTGAAAGCGACAATGAATATGTAGGGGAAATAAAGGATGCGCTCGCTTCTTACGGCATTGGTGTCCGGATAGAAAACAGGCTTGCCTCAGCCCATAGGTCACCGAGGCACATGCAGAACCTTCTGGACAGGTACGATAACAACAGTGAGACGGTATTTGTATCAGTGGCAGGTCTCTCAGATGCGCTGTCAGGGACTGTGGCAGCAAGGTTCCCGGGAAGGGTGGTGGCGGCCCCGCCTGATGCGAAGGAATACGGTACAATGAAGGAATTCTCCTCAACCAGTCTGCCTAAGGCCGTTGACGGTAATGACCGCCCGGCATGGTACGCCACCAACCCGCACGATGCGGCTGAAATTGCACTGAACCTGTTTGGCGCATATGATTTCTCACGGGAACACCTTGGCTACATCCGCGGGAAGGTGGAAGAAAAGGACAGGGAAATCATGATGGCCGACGCGAGGGTGCAGGGGGCTGAGATCATACTGCCGCACACTCTTTTTTCCCATGGCAAGACAAGGGAGGTTTATGACGTGGGCGACGGAACGCTCCTGATAGCGGCTTCCGATAGGGTTTCCGCATTTGACAAGGTGATGCATGAGAGGATCCCTGGCAAGGGTGAGGCGCTTACGGAGCTGAGCGAATACTGGTTCAAGATACTGGAGAAAACGTTTCCCAACCATTTCATTGACAGGGTTGATACGAGAACCATACGGGTGAAAAAGGCCGAAAGGGTGGGTATTGAATGGGTAGTACGCAAGCACAATTATGGTTCCGTGTGGAGGGACTACCAGAAGGGAGAAAGGGTTCCAGCAGGTGTACATTTGCCACAATATGGAATAACCTTGCCTGATGGGATGCAGTTGGCACAGGAGCTACCAGAGCCTATCCTGACTGCGACCACCAAAGCCGAGGAGGGCCATGATATGCCGATCACAAAAGAAAAGGCAGTTGAAAGCGGGCTTGTAACGGGCAGTGCTGAATGGGATATGCTTGCTGATGCGACATTTAAACTGTTTGCTTTTGAGAGGGAACATGCCAGGAAGAGAGGGATTATTACCCCTGATAAGAAAAATGAATATGGCAGGATAAATGGGGGCCATATACTAATCGATGAGCCAATGACCCATGATTCCGCAAGGTTCTGGCATGAACGGTCCTTCAGGATAGGAATGAGGCAGGAGGGGCATGCGCTTGACAAGGAATTCCTGAGGCAGTATCTTCTTGACATGGGTTACAGGGGCGATGGTGATCCGCCTCACTTGCCTGACATCGTGGTGGATCAGATATCAAGGAGGTGCAGGGGCGCTGCCGACATACTCACAGGGAAGGAGACTGACATAAAGAAGTATGGGCTGCTGACTGTTGAGCAGGTGCTGGCGGAGACCGGGGGGAAATAGGGTTCTATGGCAGGCCAAGGAAAGACGCTGCCCAAGCCGACAGGCATAGGCCCGGAAACGCCCACGGAGTCTCTTGTAGCCGGACGGTATGGCACAGGTGACATGATTGAGGTCTGGGGGCCTGAGAAAACGTATTCTTACAACCTATATGCCAAGGGGGTTGCGGCTGACGTGATGGGCAGGCTATACCCTGATGTGATGCCTCCGGAAGCTGCGCGCGAGATTGCCGAAAAGGCCAGCCTGAAGCACATAGACCCGCAAAGGATAAGGAAGCTGGAGGCAGAAAAGGGGCACGACAACATTGCATATAATATCGCGCTGGAAGAGGTTGTCAGCCCGGTTGCAAAGCCCCATATTGACAAGGCAAGGACAAGCGCTGATTCCACTGAAACGGCAAAGGCGCTGCAAATAAGGAGGTCGTATGAGGTGATAGCTGACTCTGTGGAAAACCTAAGGGACATTGTGATTGAAAAGGGCATTGGGTGGATCGATACCCCGCATATGGACCTGTCCCATTTGATAGATGCGCTGCCCACCGTTGCAGGCAGGCCTTTCATGCACTATGCAGAACTCCTGGATGACAGCCTGGAACTGCTGAAAGTCTTCTACAAGCACTCGATAGTAGGGAAGTGGGCTGACGCGACAGGCAACCACCACTCTGCAACAGCCTACGGAATGGATGGAATGATGCTGGAGGATGAGTATTGCAGGCAGCTGGAGGTCCGCCACATGATAGCGCCGGCGCAGATACCGGGAAGGGAATACATCTCTGACACTTATTATATGCTGACAAGGATCGGCACAACCATGGCCAACCTTGCGAATTTCATAAGATTCGGGAGGGGATCCGATGCGGCAATATACAAGTTCCCCCGGGGGAAGAAAGGCTCCGCTTCCATGCCCCACAAGGACGCGGCAGGCGGCAACCCGGTTGTTGAAGAACAGACACTGTCGTATGACTCCTTCCTTGCTGGCACGGCCGTCACGGGATTGGTGACAGCCCTGTTTGACTATGCGCGCGACCTCCGCGGATCAGCCTCGGACAGGATAAACCTGGAGAATTCTTTCAAGTGGGGTGATTTCGTGACAAGGCGGCTTGCCGAGGTTGTCTACAAGCTGCAGCTGGATGAGGAAAGGTCAAAGGAACGGGTTGCACGCTCTTATGGTGTTGTCACTTCATCAAGGCTCATGGCATACCTGACTGACGCTGCAAGGACAAGTAACCCTATGGGAAAGAAGGAAGCCCACGACCTGGCAGGCCGCCTTGCCTCGCAGGCTTACGACAGCAGAAGGTGGTTTGCCGATATCTGCCTGGAATCCCCTGAAATAAGGGAGAGGTTTGATGAAGAGGTCATCAGGGCCATTGCTGACCCATTCACTTATATAGGGCAGAGCAAGGAAGAAATGCAAAGGGTGGCAGAACTATATCATGGCAAAAAGACTTTTAACCTCAAGACTTCCTCCACTTTATAGAGCACCC
>JACQIG010000033.1 GCA_016198605.1 Candidatus Aenigmatarchaeota archaeon
CTTCTCCATAGGCGGCAATGATTCTGCATACTTCAAGAGCAAAAAAGATACTTGTGTGCAAGCTGACAAATATGGGAAAAACCTTGAGAAGCTCATCCACACGGCCAGGGAATTTTCTGATAAAATAGTGTTCCTTGAAATAATACCAGTGGATGAGACAAGGACAACTCCATTACCATGGCATACGGATGCATACTGTTATAATGAAAACATCAACAAATTCAATTCAATAATCAGAAAAGTCTGCGATGAGAACAGCATTCCTGTGATAAGGCAGTTTGATGCCTGGATGAAAACTGATTACAAGAGGCTGCTGGATGACGGCGTGCACCCCAACACGAAAGGCCATGAAATGATTTACGAAAGCGTGAAGGATTTCCTGTAGAAGAACAGGTGGCTATAGCTGCTGCGTCTTGTACCTCAGCATTCCGGCAAGCCCGCCCAGCTCCTTCAGCTGCTCCCCCCTGGGGGTGTGCACGGATATAAGCTCCACTGCAGTCCCGAAGTCCTTTGCCATCCTTATTATCTCGTCCCTTATCAGCCTTTCCTCCTTCAGGGCCATCGTGCTCCCGCACTTGTCGCACTTGTGCTCCACAAGCTTCCCCTTCTGTATTATCTTGTCCTCCTCATGGCCGCACTGGCAGGCAAACCTGGCCTTGACATAATCAAACTTCTCTGACACGAGTATCATCTCAAGGCTGCCCGCGGTCAGCGCGTGCAGGACCTCGTTTACGCCATAGATGGCGCGGCCCGTGTCCTTCGCGAACTCCTCAAAGAACCTGTCAAGTATCTTCTTCTCGCGCATCACCGCGGCCTCGGCCAGCAGGTCCTCTGCCCTGTCCACCATCTCCTTCAGCCCGTATTCACCCGTGTAAGAGGTATTCACGATGCCTATCAGCTTCTTCTTCAGCATGTAATGCATGAATTCGCCCTCGGCGAACTCCTCTTTTATGGGGCCTGGCCCGCCTATGATCACCCCCACCATGTCCTTCTGCTCGCTGAACAGCTGCGTTGCCGTATCGCCGACCTTTTTCAGGAAATCGTTAAGGAGGCCCTCGCGGATTCGCGCATAGCGTGCCTGGCTCCAGCCCCCTTTCTTCGTCTTCCCTGGCACTATTGAATCCATGTATTTCAGCATTTCTACCCTCTTGCCCAGCAGGAGCCCTATGGCCGCGTCAGATTTGTCCACAAGGATCAACCCATAAATTTCCTTCTCCCTTGTCATCTCCTTCAATGGATCCATTATGAACATCTGGTCGCACCTGTAGAGCCTCGTCTTCACTGGTTCCGGGGGCTCCACAGCCCACAGCTCTATGTCGGCCCCGCCCTCATGCTCTGACACGTTTCCGCAGAATATCGCCAGCCCATTGGGCGGCGTCTCCTTGTAGAAGCGCAACTCCTGCAGTACCTTGTCCAGCGCCGCCATCACGTTCTTCCTCACGGCCTTGCTCTTGATGTTCTGCGCCGTTGACTGCTCTGACCTGATCTGCTCCACTACCTTGGCTATGTTGACACCTGAGGGTATGTACACAGTCACAAGCTCGGTATGCCTGCCCCTGATCTTCTCCAGCTCCCCAATGAGCTCCTGTATGTCCTTTGTGTCCTGGACCATAGACCCTTTATATTGGCCTGAAATAAATAATAAAACGTTTCATGCGGTTGTGGTTCTGATGGAAAGGGTAAAGTCCTGCATACCTGGCCTGGACGAGCTGACAGGCGGGGGCTTCCCCAGCAACCACCTGATCCTTGTGACTGGCACCAGCGGGACAGGCAAGACGGTCCTCGGCACACAGTTCGCCTATTACGGCGTCAAGAAATACAAGGAGAACGGCGTGTACCTCTCCTTTGAGGAGCCCGCCGAGGCGATAAAGGAGAACGCGAGGGGATTCGGCTGGGATTTCGCCGAGCTGGAAAAGGCCGGCAAGTTCAGGTTCATAAAATACGACCCCTACCACATTGAGGACGTGTTTGACATACTGGAATCCGAGATAAGGAACATAAAGGCAACCCGGGTGGTCGTGGACTCCATCTCCGCCCTAGGCCTTCACGTCAGGGACGACTCGGAGCTCAGGAGGATGATATTCAACCTTTCCCTCACCCTCAGGAAGCTCAACTGCACTTCGGTCATAATATCCGAGATAGTCCCCGGAACCCATGGCCTCTCTAGGTACGGCGTTGAGGAGTTCGTCTCTGATGGCGTTATAGTCCTTTACTACGAGAGGATAGAAACCACATTCGCGAGGACACTGCACGTGTGGAAGATGAGGGGCTCAAAGCATTCAGAGAAGCTGCACCCATACAAGATAGACCGCTCCGGCATCACGATCTATCCGGAGGAGGAGGCGTTCATAAAGGAGCGCTAGACTTGAAACCTGATATATTTCTTTTTTACAATATTAACCATGTTCAGCC
This sequence comes from Candidatus Aenigmatarchaeota archaeon, assembly GCA_016198605.1. Taxonomy (GTDB): domain Archaea; phylum Aenigmatarchaeota; class Aenigmatarchaeia; order QMZP01; family QMZP01; genus JACQIG01. The sequence goes on from JACQIG010000033.1 coordinate 2,413, forward strand.
TTAGGGGGGCGCTGCGCGGGACGGGCAAGCACAAGGAGGCGCCGCGATACCCGATGGTCTTCCTTAAGGAGCCGCAGAAATTCGCCGTCATACCCACTTTTGAGAACGCGACAAAGATCGACGTAAGATACCCCCTGCTTGAGCCTTTCGTGCATGCCCACATAAAATGGGAGCCGAAGGACAAGAAGCTTGTCTATTACATACTGGAGCCGAAACTCCAGAAAGGGGACGAGGAAGTCATAAAGAAGCTGGAGGAGGACCTGATAGAGCTGATAGACGTGAAGCTGACGCTGATAAAGGAGCGCTACAAGGCAATGGAATACCTGCAGGAGAAGGTGCAGCAGGTGCTCCTTGAGAACGAGATGGCTCTCCCGCAGGAGCAGTATGCCAGGATAATGTATTACATAATAAGGGACTTCGTCGGCCTGAACGAGATAGAGCCGCTACTCCACGACCCTTACATAGAGGATATAGGGTGCACCGGCCTGAACACCGCCATTTATATCGTCCACAGGAGGTTCGGCTCGGTGGAGACAAACGTGGTTTACAACGACCCCGATTACCTCTCCAATTTCGTGGTGAAGATAGCGGAGAGGTGCGGGAGATACATATCCTATGCCACGCCGCTGCTTGACGGCAGCCTGCCGGACGGCTCCAGGGTGCAGGCGTCCCTCGCCAAGGACGTGACAACAAAAGGCCCCACATTCTCCATCAGGAAATTCAGGAAGAACCCTTACTCCCCGCTTGACCTAATAAACCTGAACACCGCAAACTTCGGCATGATGGCATACCTCTGGCTCCTGATGCAATACAAGACTTCCATACTGATATGCGGCGGGGTGGCTACGGGAAAAACCACGTTCCTGAATTCGCTCAGCATGTTCATACAGCCGGAGGAGAAGATAATTTCCATAGAGGATACTAGGGAGATAAACCTGCCCCACGAGAACTGGATACCAGCCGTCTCCAGGGTGGGCTTCGGCGTGCCCGAGGCAGGAGGGAAGCGCTACGGCGAGATAAGCCTTTTTGACCTGCTGAAGGAGTCATTCAGGCAGAACCCCAATTACGTGATAGTCGGAGAAGTGAGGGGCAAGGAGGCTTACGTGCTCTTCCAGGGCATGGCTTCAGGCCATGCAAGCATAGGCACCATGCACGCCGGCTCCGTGGACGACGTCGTCAAGAGGCTCGAGACCCCGCCCATCGAGCTTTCACCGTCCCTGATAGAGTCGCTGGATGTCATAGTAGTCATGACAAATGCAAGGGAGCGGGGCGAATCCTCAAGGAGAGTCAAGGAGATAGCGGAAATACAGTCCGTGGACAGCAGGACGGGCGTGCCCCACATCAACAAGGTATTCGTGTGGATGCCCTCGGTTGACGATTTCAAGGAGACGGTAGGCGAATCAGAAGTGCTGAGGAGGATATCCTTCAGGGAAGGCATAGCATACATGAAGCTCACGGAGGAGGTGCAGAGGAGGAGGCGCATACTGGAATGGCTCCACAAGCACAACGTGTATTCCTATGACGAGTTCTCAAAGCTGGTCAACCTCTACTACAAGGACCCGGACACTGTGATGCGCTGGATTGAGAAGGGGCTGCCCCCATATTCCACCAAGTCCCAGGGCTACGTAGACCGCATATGGTCAAAGGCAAAGAGGAAGATAGTCCTTACGGACAGGGCCGCACTGCCGCAAGAGGAGGAGCCAAAGGAGACGGAGGCCATAAAAGAAAGCGTGCCGCCTAAAGAAGAGCAGCCAATAGACGAGGAGCCGGTGAAATACAGGCCACCCAAGGAGCCTTCGGCATACGGCATAAGGAAGACCCCCGGCGTGGAGTCGCCCGAGGAGAAGCTGGAGAGCGCCTCATCCAAGCAGGCGGCAAAAGGTAAACGAAGAAAGCAAACAGCTAAACATGGCAAAACAAGGAAGACGGAGAAGAAACATCTTATGAAATCCCCGGAGAGGCCGTCAGGACAGTCAGGCGAAAGGGCAGCTCCCCAAGAAGCAGGCAGGGGCAGGGCACTTCTAAAAAGAAAACGGACAACCAAGAGCACGGCCAAGGCCGAAGCGGGCAAGAAAAGGAAGAAGGCAAGGCCAATGGCGGCATCCAAAGAGGCGAGCACGAGCTGAAGCGGGCCGGCAGCAGAAATGAATAGGGCCCGCGTTAAAGGGGGCAACCCTTCTGCACATGAGGGCAGCCACAGAAGCGCCAGAGAGATGAGCGAAGGTTTCTACCCCCCGGGGTAAGTGGACTCAAGGAACGCAATGAAGGCTATGTTGACCACGGGGATGAAGACGAAGGTCATCAGGAGCAGCATGTCCCTCACGCCTATCCCGCCTATGTCGCCGCCTATTATCCCTATTATCCCGAGTACGGCCAGCAATATCAGGGGCGCGGCTATCAGCAGGGCAGTGTATATGTCCGCATAAGTGGAAAGGGTCTGCAGGTATTTCTCCCTCTTCAGCCTGTAGTCAAACAGCGCCTTGTCGGACATCTGCCTTAGGAACTCAACAAGGTCCCCCCCCTCTGAGATGGTGGTGTGTATCCCGTCAAGCACGTGCTTGAAGCTCTCCGACGGGGCGCGCTGTGAGGCGTCCTCTATGGCCGCCACGGAGGACATGCCAAATGTCTTTATGTTCCTCACGATCAGCGCGGCCTGGTTTGACAGCTCCCCGTATTCCTTGAAGTTTGCCAGCAGTTCAAACATGAATTCCGGGGGTATGCCAGATGACACTATTGCGTTCATGTGCGCAAGGGCGAACGGCAGGTTGTTGTCTATTGACTTGCCTATCCTGCCGGCCTTCTGTATGGGGTAATAATAAAACGCCATGAACACTATGCATGGGAGGAGCACCGGGGCTAGCAGGACAAGGTAGATGAATGTGGAAGCCTCGAATGCGAACACCAGCTGCAGGGCAATGGCGGCTGCCAACCCGGCAAAGAATGCAAGGACGGTGGACATCAGTATTATTGACACCCATACCCTCAGGAGCATGCGCATGTTGGCCTTCTTCATCTTAGGCCTGAGAGGCTCGAAATGCCTGATGCCGCGGTCCGCATAACCGCCGAAAATCCTGACGGCCAGAGTC
>JACQIG010000002.1 GCA_016198605.1 Candidatus Aenigmatarchaeota archaeon
CCTATTATCAGGACTATTGCTATCTGGTTTGTGACCTGCGACACCGAGGAGAGGTAAAGGACTGTGGCAGCGCCAAGGCTCGTTAACGTCATTGTAAGGCCGGTCTTGCGCGCCCTGCGCTCCCTCTCGTCAATGGTTCCCGGATCCCTGAGAACCTTTGTGGTGAGCAGTATGTCCGTGTCCACGGAATAGCCTATCAGCGTGAGTATCGCGGCCAGCGACGCGAGCGACAGCTCAATGTTGAGCACCAGCATGGACGCTATCGTTATGATGATTGTGGACGTGCCAGCCAGTATGACCGCCAGCGAAGGTATGTACGTCCTGAATATGAAGAAGACTATTACCGCCATCGCAATGAACGCGCTTATTATGCCCGCCTGGGCCTGCCCCCAGAAGCTTGCGCCCAGGGAAGGGCCGACCTTTTCTATGGTGCTCCCCCTTGTGTCAACCCCGGCGGAGCCAACCGCCTGCAGTATTGCCTCCGTGTCAGCATCTGCGGCAGCTTCTATCGTGATGCCATATCCCGAGAAGCTTCTCAGTTCCCTGACGGAGACGTGGCTGAAGCCGGAAAGCGCCCCTTCTATTGCGCTTATGTCGGGCGGTGATTGCATGCTTACCGTTATCAGCGTCCCGCCCCTGAGCTCTATGGACCTTATGAAGATGTCGCCTGTCTGGGCATAGCTGCTCGCCATTATCGCCAGTGACGCGAGCAGCAGGGCCACGGGTATTATGTGCAGGAGCCTGCGCATGTGCCTCTGCGTGTTTTCTTCCATGGTCTTACAATTGGGGTGTTGTATTTAAAATCTTGCCTGCATGAATAGGTGGGATAAGCCATGTTTGACGTTGCAATAATCGGCGCGGGGGCTATCGGCCTCTATGCAGCCAAGCTGCTGGAAAAGCACGACGTGGTGGTCCTGGACAAGGCAAAGGAAATAGGCGGGCATACGTGCTCAGGGTTGTATTCCGCCAACCTTGCGAAATTCCTGAACATAAGGAAGGAGTGGGTGGAGCACAAGGTCCGGGGGGCCATGCTGCATTCCCCCGGGGGCATCGGGCTTGAGCTGAAGAAGCCCGGGACAGCGGCTTATGTCATCAATAGGGATTTGATGGAGAAGGGCCTGGCTGAAGATGTTGGGGAAAACGTCAGGCTGGGCGTGGAGGTCATGGATTTCAAGGCAAGCGGCAAGGTGGCCATCAGGACCAGCCAAGGCATAATAGAATCAAAGATGATGATAGCATGCGACGGCTCCACCTCCATTGTCGGGAAACGCCTTGGGTGCAGGCCAGGGGAGCTGCTTAACGGCCTCATAGCGCTGGTGGACGAGGAATGCGCAGACAGCCATGTGGACCTCTGGTTTGACAAGGCTGTGGCGAAAGATGGGTTCCTTTGGAAGATACCCCGCGGCGGCAGGACGGAATACGGCATGATGGCCACGGCCGCCAAATTCCCCCAGCTGGAGAGGTTCTTCGGGCTGAAGGATTATGAAAAGCACTTTGGCTTCATAAGCATTGGCCCCCCGGGCAGGACGGCATTTGACAGGGCAATAATAATGGGCAACGCGGCCGGCATAGTGAAGCCGTGGTCCGGGGGTGGCATAATATATGGGATGCAGTCGGCGCAGATAGCTCGCGACGTGATAGGGGAAGCGGTGAGGGGGAACGACTTTGGCGCGGATGTCCTGGGCAGGTTTGATGTGGAATGGAGGGGGAAAATAGGCAAGAGCATCTCCATGGGCATGATGTTCAGGGAGTTCTACAAGTCCGCGTCAAACAGCGACATAGACAGCTTCTTCTCGCTGCTGCAGTCCGGCGGGCTGGACTCGCTTGACATGGATTTCCCAGCGCTGGACCTTGGTTGATACAGCCGTTTTAGGATCCTCTCAATTATTACAACCTGTTCTGATGAAAGATATAAGCCAATATTAAGCCTTCCTATTATGCCAGACAGGAAATTGAGGTCGCCTTTCTTTGGGCTGCACTTCTCTATGGCCGGGTTTATCTTGCCAGCAAGCTCCTCCGGCGCGAGGAACTCATCGCCAATCTTGTACCTGATTTCCTTGTGTTTCTTATAATATTCTGCGTGTTCCGCTATCCTTTCCAGGACTTTCGAATATTTCCTTGGGACAACATAATCCGGATATTCGGCAAATTCCTGCATCTTATTAATGAAAAATATATCAGCCCGGGTTTGTATGTGCGGTATCAAGTCCCTGGCGCGCCCTTCAAGGTATTGGGCTGTCTCGCTTGTCATGCCCTCTGCCCGTCGGCTATCTCCCATTTTATCCCGTAGTGTATCAGGCCTCCGGAGCCGTCCTCGTATATCTTCCTGAACACCGGAATGACGGGCTGGTCTATCTTTATGTCCTCTATCTTCCCTGTAACCTGGCCTGAGATGGTTGCGCCTTCGGCCAGCTCTATTATTGCCACTGCGTAAGGCGTGTACCTTTCAAAGCCCGCCGGGGCGCTCCTGATTATCGTATAGGACAATATCTTCCCCTGGCCTGAGAACTTGAACTCCTCTATCTCCCCCTTCCTCCTGCACTTCTGGCAGAGGTGCCTGGCCGGGTAATAGGCCGTGCTGCAGGTCTTGCACCTGGTGCCGATAAGGTTGTATTTGGATTTCCTCAGCCTCCAGTAAAGCGGAACGGAAGAATTGTGGACCATGGCTACCTCCCCGGTCTCTCGCTGCCAAGTATGTGCACTATGCTTGTTGCGCCTGTGCCGCCTATGTTGGAGGCCAGCCCCGTCTTGACTCCATGGACCTGCAGCTTCCCGTAGTCGCCCCTTACCTGCCTTGTTATGTCGCATACCTGCCGTATGCCTGTGGCGCCTATGGGGTGGCCTATCGCCTTCAGGCCGCCAGTCGTGTTCACGGGCTTCTCGCCATCCCTGCCTATCTTCCCGGCCTCAACGAACTTGCCGCCTTCGCCCTTCCTGCAGAACCCCAGGTCCTCAATGGACATTATCTCGTTTATTGAGAAGCAGTCATGCACTTCGGCTATGTCAACAGTTTGCGGCGTGAGCCCAGACTGCTCATAAGCCTTCTTCGCCGCGACCCTTGTGGCCATTGCTTCGGTAAGGCTCTGCCTGTCATGCAGCGCCACTGTGTCAGAGGCCTGGCCGCTTCCCAATATCCATACGGGGTTCTGGAACCTGCCTGCAAGCTTATCGGAGACCAGCACTACGGCGGCCGCGCCGTCTGTTATGGGCGAACAGTCGAGCATCCTCAGCGGATCTGCTATCAGCGGGGACTTCAGGACCTTGTCCACCGTTATCTCATACCTGAACTGCGCCCTCTCATTGTGCAGGGCGTTCCTGTGATTGTTGACGCTCACCATTGCAAGCTGCTCCCTGGTGGTGCCGTACTGTATCATGTGCCTCCTTGCCATGAGCGCGTAAAGGCCTACAAACGTGAGGCCTATGGCGCTCTCCCATTCCTGGTCGCCTGCGCCCATAAGCGTGGCAACGGCATCCGTGCCTTTCACATCGGTCATCTTCTCCGAGCCCGCAGCCATCACCATGTCGTATTCGCCTGACTTTATTCCCATGTAAGCTTTCCTGAAGGCAAGCGCACCTGATGCGCATGCGGCCTCGCACCTCGTTGCGGGTATGGGTATCAGGCCGGCCTGGTCTGCGGCCAGGGCCCCCAAGTGCTCCTGGCCTATGAACCTGCCTGCTGACATGTTGCCCACGTACAGGGCCTGTATGTCCTTGCCGTCTATGCTGGCGTCCTTTATTGCAAGCATCCCTGCCTCCGTGGACAAGTCCCTCAGCGACCTGTTCCAGTGCTCGTCAAATTTGGTGTACCCGCACCCGACCACAGCGACGTCAACCATATGCTACACCTTCAGCTTCCTCTTGAGTTTTATGTAAGTCCCGTAATCCACATTGTGCTTCCTCTTGATGTAATAGTCCGTCCCCGGGGCCTTGTCGCGCCTCTCAAGTATCCTGTCCGTCACGACGAAGGAGAATGAGTCCGCCCCGGCCCCGGAGCCGTATGAAGTGATGAGCACCCTTTCGCCGGGCTGAGCCGCATCCAAGGCAGCCGTCAGGCCTACCAGGCTGGAGCCGGAATAGCTGTTGCCGACATGGGAGACCACAAAGCCGGCCTTCAGCTGGTCTGCGGTGAAGCCCAGCTCCTTTGCGGCGGCCTGGGGGAATTTCCCGTTGGGCATGTGGAACACTACATGCTGGAAATCGGAAGGCTTGAGGGAAAGCCTCTCCAGCAGCAGCTTGGTCGCCGATGTGACATGCCTGAAGTATGCGGGCTTGCCCGTGAACCTTGCGCCATGGCTCGGGTAATCCTCGCCTTCCCTCCTCCAGAAATCGCTGGTGTCGGTGGTGAACGAAACCGTCCCCTCAATTGAGGCCAGCGGGTCCTTGCCTATTATGAATGCGCCACCGCCTGCGGCTGCCGTGTACTCCAAGGCGTCGCCGGGCCTTGACTGCGAAGTGTCAGCGCCTATGGCAAGGCCGTACTCTATCACGCCTGCCTTCACGAGGCCATAGCAGCACTGCATTGCGGCTGTCCCGGCCTTGCATGCGAACTCAAAGTCAGCGACCATAACCTGCTCGCTGGTCATGAGGGCCTCGGCCACTATTGTGCCAGAGGGCTTGACCACATAAGGGTGTGACTCAGAGCCGACGTAGACGGCGCCTATCGCCTTCGGGTCTATGCCTGCCCTTGCTATGGCGTTCTTCGCGGCCTCCACTGCTATCGTGACCGTGTCCTCGTCAATGTCAGGCACGCTCTTCTCGTAGACCTGCAGGCCGTTCTTTATGTCCTCCGCATTCTCGCCCCATACCCTCGCTATCTCTTCCACTGCTATCCTGAAGCGCGGTATGTAGGCTCCGTAACCGACAATTCCTATTTCTGGCATTTGAATCAACTTATTTGTTATGTCCAAAGGCTTTTAAAGTGTTAAACGGCAAGTCGTCTATGGCCGTAGGGCGAACGGTTTCATAAACAATATAAAACCTCCCGCAATCATACTATTCAGGTTGCCATGGACAAGAAATCCAAGCAGAGGGCATTCGCGGTCTTCATAGGCATCATAATGCTCACGTCAACCGCAGGCTTCGCGCTTTTCAGCTCCGTGAACAGGCTCGGGGGCAGTCCGCAGCAGCAGAACACTGTCCAGGTCCCTGCCGTGGTGGGGAGGCCGCTCAGCGGCGAGGAGGTCCTTGCAGTGCTGCAGTCAGGCAAGGCGCTGATGCAGTACCAATACCCAAAGGACTGCACCTCTTGCATGAGTGAGAAGGCCCTGCTGGAATCTTTCACGCTGAAATACAGCGGCTCGCTTGTCCTTGAGGAGACGGATGGCAACAGGTCGCTTGAGCTGACCACGGCTTCCGGGCAGATACTTAACATAACCAACGCGACAGTGAGCGAGGACGGCCTCCTGAAGTTCCTGTGCGTCTCCACGGCCATCCAGCCAAAGGACTGCGTTTTCGTGGATTATTGACCACCACACGGTAAAGGCTTATAAAGTTTATTGTTTTAGACCTATTTCATGGAGACTAGGACGTGGGAAACGCTTGAACTGTTTGATGGCCCTGTGAGAAGCAGTGGCATACATCTTGTTGGCTCGCCGCTTGAGGTCCCAGGGGGCGTTGAGGATGTTGTCAGAAAGAAGTGGGACAGCCAGCTTAGAACCAAGCAGGAGGAGCTTGCCAGGCTTGGCATGCATACAGAGATAATGCCTTACGGCTCAACTGGCCTGAATGCCCTGTTTGAAAACAATACCCAAAAGATGTGGCCGGGGCCTGCGGTAACTTTGATGGAGACAACACATGATATGAGTGATGTTAAGCTTTTTGTTGGCCAGACCTCCTTCCCTTTCATTGCGGTGCTTAAGGACCCTGTAATCTCTGCATTGTATGAATCCCAGGGCATTAAAAAGCCAAGGCCTGCGCTTGCTATTTGCACATTCGTAAAAACAGGGGATGGCTATCTCACTATGACTGTGAGGGGGCCGAAGGCCAGCATGTATCCGGGCAGGCTTTACGCCCCGGGAGGGAATCCGGAATACCCACATACCAATATAATCAAGCACCAGCAGGATGAGATAGCGGATGAGATACGGATCTGGCCTGGTGAATATGATCCGGATAAAATGGTTTTTGCGGGGCTTGTCGCTGACAATGAGCAACTGCCTGGCAAGCCTGACCTTGTCGGGTGGGTCCCTGTGGATATTGAATCAGGGGACATACAAGCCAGGGCATACGGTAGGCCTCTTTCAAAAAGGCCTAACGACGTGATAGGAGTCGCTTTTGCGCCTGCGCAGGAAGGCCACCTGTTTGACTACCTTACCAAGGAGACACATCCGCTGCAATACTGCCCGCCTGCGCATGGCGGCCTGGTTTTGTACGGAAGGCATAGTTTTGGCAAAGAATGGGCTGATACAGTTATAAAGAGGCTTGAGTGATTACCCCAGCAGTTTCCTTATTCTTGCGTAATCAGCCTTGCCCTGGCCGAGGTCCCTGCTGCCGCCCCCGGAGCCGCCGGACTTTGAGCATATTTCTTTTGCAAGGCGGCCGCTGTCCTCCTTGCTGCCCATGACTACAACGTCACCCGCTTTATTATATAATACTGCCGTGATGCCGCCCCCGGATTTTACGATAGTGGATGCTATCTCCACCAGGGTTTTCCTGTCAAAATCCGATTCCTCCGTTATCCTGCCACCCTTTGCCGCCTTCAGCAGCCGGCCGGATTCACTTTCGGCAAGGCCTTTCCTGAGCGAGTCCAGCTGCTTCCGTTGCTGCTTCCAGAAACCAAAGAGGTGCTCAAAAAGGGACTGGGGCGAATCAATCCTGAGGCCCTTGAAATGCGCCCTTAATGATTTTTGGCCTGGCGACAGCCTCTCAAGCTCGCCTTCCATTTCGCCAATTTCCTTGATGAACCTGCTGACGGTGGATTCAAGCTGCTCCGGCGGGACAGAGAAGGCAGAGGCAGCTTCCTTCACCAGCCTGTATGAATTTTCAAGCGTGATGCCATTGGTAATGCCAAGGCCTGTATGGAATTCCAATGTTTTCATTATTGAGAGCAGCCTCTCGTGATTGGCATGGAGGAATTTCTCGGCGGCCGGGCCTGCCTTTATTGTGATCCTGTCAACGCCGTCCTGTATCCTCTCCGACCCAACCACAACTATCCTGCCTATCTCCTTTGTGTTGGCGCAATGCGTCCCGCCGCATGCCTCCACGTCCTCCCCAGGTATCTCCACTATCCTTACCTCCTTCCCCGGGATGAAGCCCCCGGTGTAGATGTTTATGCCGAATTTCTTCTCGGCCTCGGCGCGCGGGTACCAGGATTTCTTTACGGGTACTGCCTTCTTCACCACAGCATTGGCAGCTTCTTCCAACTTCTCCAGTTCCGCTGGCTCCAGCGACTTGTAATGCGTCAAATCTATGTGCGCCTTCTCCACGGACTTGTGCGTCCCTGCCTGGTTTGCATGGCTGCCTATCACCCCCTTGGAAGTGCCATGGATGACGTGTATGGCAGTGTGGTGCTTGGTGAGCTGCATCCGCCTCTCCCGGTCAATCTCCCCGCTGATCTTCTGCCCGCCCTTGAACTTGGGATCCTCCACATAATGCAGGACTACACCGCCCGCCTTCTTCACGTCATAGACACGCGCACCGCCAAGATGGCCGTGGTCAGCCTCCTGGCCGCCTGTCTCCGCAAAGAAGCATGTCTTATCAAGCACAACTATCTTGCCATCAACCTTCAGCACCTCAGCGTCAAACGCGCTCATTTCCTGGTCCTTGTAGAACAGCAGTTCTGTGGGCGGCATGCCGGCCACGTCAACCCTTTCCCTGACTTCAGCCTCGGCTTCAGCCTTTGCTCCCGACTCGTGCTTCTCGGTTATCTTGGCGTAAATGTCCAGGGGCACGTCTATCCTGGCAAACCTTGATATTATTTCCGGCGTGATGCCCTGGGATTCGTAAAGCTGCAACAGCCGCTGTTCATCAAGCTTTTCCTTCTTCCCCGCTATGTCCCCGGCTATCCGCCTGGCATTGTCAAGCACGCTCTCGTACTTCCGCCCCTCTATCGGCATTATCATCCGCATCGTCTCCACTCCCGCACCAAGCTCGGGGAACAGTGGCTTCAGGAACCTGGCATGCAGCGCGGCTATTTCAGCCAGGTCAATGTCAAAGGAAAACTCGCTTATGAAGCCAAGGGAGCGCCTGAGGATGACGCGCAAGTTATAGCCGCCGCCCACGTTTGAGGGGATGCCGCCGTCCGCCATGGCGAACAGCAATGACCTCGCATGGTCAGCTATCGCGTAGATTGCCTTCATGGGCTCTACCTGGTCGCGCAGCTCCTGGGTTGATATGCCGAGGGAGTCTGCTATGTGCTTCCTTATCCTGCCAACCTGGGACTTGTCCCGCATCTCGCCAACGTCAAGGCCCCCTGCGATCCTTGAATATTCGGTAAATATTGCCTCGTCAGGGGCAACCCCGGTGGCTTTCTGCATGTCCCTGACAACAGGCCCGAACACCGCGTCATATATGGTCCGCGTGCCCTGGGAGAACCAGACAAGCCTCTCATGGCCCCAGCCCGTGTCGTTTACCTTCATGTCAAGCTCGCGGTAGCCGGAGCCGCTCTTCTGGAACTGCATGAACACGTGGTTCACCAGCTCAAGCCCCTTTGAAAAGGCCTCAATTGAAGGCCCGAAGGCGGAGAGGTCGGGCATGGCCCATATGTCCTCCGCATAAACTATCTCCTCCTGCGGGATTCCCATGTGCTTTGTAAGGAAATTGAAGTTCAATTCAATGCACCTGTCCTTGAAGTAGCCCTCCTTGGGGTAGCCAAACGCGTGCTGGCCGGACATGATGAATCCCGTCATGTGCCTCCCGGACAACCCGACAGATGGTATGTCTATGAACCTGAGGCACATCTGCGGGACCACCAGCGGGTTTGCCGGGTATACGAATGTCATGTTGCCGTTCTCTATCCTCTGGAAATCCTGGATGGACGCGATGGTAAAATACAGGTCGGGCCGCACCCTGTCTATCACGGGATAGCGCGGTATTGATGTGTGGCCTTCCTTCACGAAGAATTTCTCAAAAAGCCTCCATGTTTCCACGTTGTCAAGCCTGCTCTTTGTTACAGGGTTGCCTATGAAGCCGTAAGGCTCGCATGAGGAGTCTGCGCATGTCTGCCTCTCCGGGTCCAGCGTCCAGAAGAACTTGCCGCAGGCCTTGCACTGCTTCCTGGAGAATCCTTTCTCCCGGAAAATCCCGGCTTCCCAATATTCGCCCGGCTTCTTCTGGAACTCTTTCTTCAGGGAGTCTTTAGACAGCATAATGTTCATTGTAGTTGCCGTATATAATAATCATTGGACAACAATATATTATAATTCTCCGGTGGGGCGATGGGTTGCAATAAAGGACAGAGTAACCGCCGGCTTTATCCAATTGGTTCAAGCCGGAAGGGGCAGATTGAGATAATAACGCTGCTAGGCGTGCTGATACTTGCCATAGTAGTCATAACGCTGGTGTACTACAGCTTGAACACTTCCGGCCCGGCAAACCTCCAGCAGCAGCAGAAAGTAGTGAGGGATTCCGTCATCAATACGGTAAGGAAGGGCGCGGATTCCGCCTTGAAGGAGATTTATTTGCACGGCGGGTACCTTGAGGGGGAGCGGGGGCCCGCAGGCTCTGTCGGGTTCCTTGCGGGCGAAGTCAGCTATTGGCAGCAGTGCTCAGCAGTGTTCATTCCGGTGAGGGAGGACCTGGAGGCGAAGCTGGAAAGGGGGATTGAAGATTATATAAACGAGAACAAGGCCGGGCTGCTTTCATCTTTCTCCAGCATAAACGTGACAATCGGGGACTCCCAGGCTGTGGTTAACGTGCTTGATGACAGGATAGAGGTTGCTGTCACAATGCCAACAAGGGTCAAGGGGACTCCGCTGCCGCAGCCTTATAAGGTATCAGTCCCGGCGAAGCTGGGGAGGATACATGATTTTGCCTCACAGTTCTCCTCGGCCTCTGCGAGGGAAAGGTTCCTTGAGGCTTTCACGCTGACCACAATAAGCAACTCAAGGGACATACCAACCAATGGCGTGCTTACAAGCTGCGGCGAGTCCGTACACAGGACTACGGGGGAACTGGAGGCTGCGCTGGAGGATGCCGTGTCGTATACGGTCACGCACATACTCTGGTGGCAGGCCGCTTCTGTCAACCCTGCAGGGGGGATAACCTATGCCATACAGGACCTGAATGGCAAGACGTTCCCTGACCTCAATGCAAGGGTATTCCTGCCGGACAGGTTCAGGGTGGACGCGCTCAGGCCGGTCTTTGTCTCAAACAACAGGTTCATGTCAGTCCTGTTCCCGTTCATAATACCCATATGCGCCACGAACTATGACGTGACTTATGACGTCACCTATCCGGCAATAGTGAGGGCGGAGGATTCGCTGACCGGCTACACTTTCAATTTCGCCGTGCTGGTTGACATAGAGGACAATGACGTCGGGGCATGCGGTGGTGCAGTTTCAAGCGGGGGGCCCGCTGACTGCAACAGCCTGCAATGCAGCGCCAGCCTGGGCATTGCGGATGCCCTGGGCAGGCCCATAAGTGGTGCAACCGCATCCTTCGGCCAGTGCCTCATCGGCACGTCTGACGTCGCCGGCAAGGTGGAAGGACCGGTCATGTGCGGTGAGAATGAGCTGGTCATCTTCTCTGATGATTCCAGGGAATTCCTGGCAATGAACGTGACATCAGAAAGCATAAACGGCACTTACATGCTCCGCAGGAAGCCCAACATCACTGCTCATTTCAGCAAGGTTGAGATAACCAATGTTTACGGGAATGGCGACACAAGGCCGGCATGCGCGTCAGCAAGCACAGGCGCGCCTGAATCAACCATATGCGCCTTCGGGAGAGAGGATGATTATGCTTATGCAATATTCAGTGGCGGGGGCGCGGAATACCCTGTAACCAACGCGAACAATGGGAGGATACCGCAGGGCTGCGCAGACGGCACTGACAATTCATCCTGCCTGGCGGTAGACGTGCTGGAGGATGTGTATGTTGATTACATCCCTGCGGGCACATACTCGGTGGAGGGGATGGCATGGGAGACTGCAGACCCTGCTGTCAAGGGGGCCTTTTCCGCTCCTTACACGCTGGGGGAAGGAGTGTCTGGCTTGTACATAAATATTCCGGGAACAACTTCACAGGTGGCGAGCGAGGCCCTGACATCATGCCTGACCAATACGCTGCAGTCGGTATGCAGGATAAACCCGCTTGAGGAATCGCCCCATGTTGCAACCACCATTGTGACTGGCGTGACATGCAACAAGCTTAAGGGAATTGCCGAAAGCTGTGCTGCGCTGAGGAGTGACATGCAGGGGCTTTTCTGGACAGGGCCGCTTGCATGCAATGACCGCGCCACGTGCGAAGAGGAGTGCGCGCCAGGCGACTTCAGCTGCGTGGTGCACTGCAATGAAAATGACGTGATTGAAGCTCTTGAAGCAAGATGTGACACGAGGGTGATAAGGAAATGATTGCGCTAAAGGTCTTCGCGGTGGCAGTGTGCTTCCTGCTTGTGTCAGCAAGCGCGGCATACGCAACCAACATAAATGTGGTGTATGGGGGTTCAGTCTCCTATGTGAGGCAGCTGGATGCGGAGAGCCTTGTAAGCAAGCAGGTGTCCCTGGACAAGGACGAGCCTTTCTACTCAGACATCAGGGTCGGCGTATCAGTTGCAAATGCGGGAGCGGCACAGCTGGAGAAAGTGTACATATACAAATGCAAGGGCATGCTTCCGGTGGATTGCATCAGCAGCGTGGTTCCTGAGGTGTCACAGGGGAATGTGCAGAAATCTTATGGCTGGTCTTCCATTGCAAGCACGCCATATCCGCAGGTGGCCAACATATTGTATGTTGCAAAGCTCAACAGCCAGGCCGGTGAGGATGTATGGGTCGGGTTCTGGGACCAGGTAAGGAGGACAAGCCCGGGCTCATTTGATGCGCCGCCCTATGGGAAATCCCTTGCGGAAGTTAATGTGGAAGCAAGCAGCGCAGGCGTCACGCCGCTGATAGACAGCTTCATTGAAGCGAACAGCATGCTGCCTTCCAGCCTGTCGTGGGTGGTGAAATCAGCCTTTCCCGGGGCGAGCAGGCTGCATGTGCTGAAGGCGAGCAAGGGGGATATTGACGTCCCTGCCCTGCAGGGTGAGATTGTTCCTGGGCAGGATGCTTACACACCGCTGGAAAAGGATTTCTATCTTGTTTTCCCTGAAACAGCCTCTGGCATAAACAACCCCATCACGCTTGTGGACAACCCCTCATACATATGCGGGAACGGCAACGTGGAAACAGGGGAGACGTCCTCTTCCTGCTGCTATGACGCGGGCTGCGTCCAGGGCCTGTACTGCGACACTGTTGCCAACGCCTGCAGGCTGGAGGGTGAGATAAGGCTTACGCTGTCAGGCCAGCAGAGCACTGCAGTGAGCAACTGCAATGTGCAGAACAGCATAAATGTGACAGCAAAGATAGAAAACCCGCCTGGCGGCGTGTCAATAGCAGGCGCACTGGCCAGGCTTGGCGGTGCTGAGACCACAGCCGCCTGCACGGGCGGGCAGCAGGCCAATTTCGTTTATGCCTGCAGGGTAACAGTTCCCGCAACCCCCGGGTGCTCCTCGGGAACGTACAGTGTTGGGCCCAATGAACTTGAGCTGTCAATACAATATAACAACGGCCCAGGCACGGCGACGAAGGCTCTCAGGGTGGCTTTCCCTGACATAACCGTAGGCTCATATGCGTTTGGCAACGGGATATGCGAATCAGGACTTGGGGAGGGCACGGATGCCAGCGGATGCTATGATTGCGGGTGTGCTGCAGGATATTGCGATGCGGTGCTGCCTGGCCCGGGCACGTGCAGGCCTCTTCTTACAAGCAACAACCTTGCAATAGGGCCCGTGGTCCCGGCAAACTTTCCTGCGCACAGCGCGGCAGGCGATGCTGTGTCATTCCAGATGAACATAACGGAGAAACCCGCATCACTGGTTGTAGGCAGCCCGGCGTGCACGGCTGAATGCGGCCCAAGCGCAGGCGCATGCACGGCAAGCTGCAGTTTGTCATGCGCCCAAAGGCCATCAGCAGGCAGCGTATATTCCAGCGACTGCAGGCTTGGCTTCATTGTGAATAACTATGACAACAGGCTCTCATATACAATCAAGCCCTCCGTAAGCGTGCCTGTGTCTTACAATGATGGCGTAAGGGGGCCGGTTACTGCGACGCTCTCCAAGCAGGCGGGGTTCATAACAATAGGGACAAACTTCTGCGGCGATGGCATCGCAGGGCCCGGCGAGGAATGCTGCTATGACTCAGGCTGCCAGGCAGGGCAATACTGCGATGTCGGGGCCGCGCCCGAAAGCGGCTTGTGCAAGCCTGAGGGTGGCATAGCGGCAATAGCCATGGCATCGCCATTGTCGTTCATTGACACCTCGGTGGCGCACACTGTGAATGCAAGCGTCAGGATAGCCAACATGCCTGCAGGGGCGAGCGTGGTGCCAGGATGCAGGCTTTCAAACGAGACGTGCGGCCAGGGGGGGTTCATAATCTCCTGCAGTGAATTGGGAGGAAGCCAGAATGAGTATTTGGCCAGTTGTGAAATGACAATACCCGCAATAAACTACAAGACCAGCCCCCACTTTGACGCTGCCTCAAGGGCGGTGAGGTTCTCGCCAAATGAGCTGGCTTTCTCATTAAGGTTCAATGACGGGCCTGCAATAAGGACAAAGGAGATCGCTGCAAGCATCCCGGAGATAAGCATAACGCCTGTACCCAGATGCGGCAATGGCGTGGCCGAGCCGGAGCTTGGGGAGACGCAAACAAATTGCTGCGTGGACTTGGGCTGCGCAGCAGGGCAGTTCTGTTATAATGCGAACAATCCAAATGGGGTGTGCCTGGCAGCGAGCAGCATTGCAATTGTGTTGGACAAGGTGGAGCCGGAGGACATAAGGTGCACGATAGTGGAGAAGGGCAGCAACTGCGTGCATGACAGGGTGGTGTGGCTGAGCCTGCATGTGAACAGCCCGCCATCTGACGGCAGGATAGGCGGCGACGTTTTCTACAGGTTTGATGGCAGGGACATAAAGGACATAGTATGCCTCGCGGAGCCCGGCGGCCAGAATGTGAATTACATGTGCACACTTGCGCTTCCTGACCTTGAATCGCGGGAGGGCAACGTTACTTTGCAGGCCGGCAAGACGGTGAAGCAGCTTTCTGTTTTCATGCCCTACTCATATAGCTCTGGCGGGCAAAGGTATGTGCAGAATTTTTCGCTCACGACAAACATAACAATCCGCAAGGTGAAGTCAGAAGCGCTGAAGGCCCTGGATGGCCAGATAAGGGACCTGGACCAAAAGATAGGGACGGCGAAGAAATGGAGGAGCATAATTCTTGCGATATTGATTGCCGGCGCGGGATGGTGCACATGCAATTGCGTCCCCACTTGCGCTCCAGAGGCGCCACCTGGGTGCCCCAAGTGCTGGCTTCTATACGCCTGCGTCGTGGGAGCTACGCTGCCGATACTTTCCCAGCAGCTGCAGCAGCTTGACCAGATAAAGGCCGAGAAGGAGTCGCTTAAATCCGCGCAGAACTCAGGCGATTTCACGGCCCACAATAATGCCAACAGGGATATAGCACTCGGGTTCATCGCCATTGCGGCGACACTGGTCTGCACGATAGGGACTGCGGCAATGGGGAGTGCTGCTACTAATGTGGGCACGCAGAGTGGTGCCGGAGCTGCTGCGGGTGGCGGTATCTTTGGATTCCCACCGGCAATATGATTTAGCCGAAAAGGCCTGCTAGCCCGGCTGCTGCTTCCTCTGCCTTCTTCTTGTCGTCTTCCTCTGCCTTCTTTTCGTCCTTCTTCGGCTCTGCATGCGCTCCTGCGGCTGCAGGTGCAGGCGCCGCAACCATCTGGGACTGCTTTATGGCGTCCTCTATGTTCACGCCCTCCAGGCTGGCCACAACTGCCTTTATCTTGGCATGGTCCGCGTGCTTTTCGCCAACGGCCTCAAGCACCTTCTTCATGTTCTCCTCGCTTATTTCCTTGCCTGCCGAATGGAGCAGCAATGCCGCATATATCATTTCCATGTTTACCTCCCATGTTAAACCGTTATCATGAACCTTCTATTTTCACTTTGCCCTTTAAATATTGTGCCGCATTATGGCCTTTTGCCAGCAGCGGGCCGATTGTCTCCTTGGTTATCATGCCTGATTCCATTGCCACTGCCATGGCCTCCCTGTATGCCCTCCCAAGGAAAAGCCTGATGTTCTCCCTTGTGTAATAGCCCATGTTCAGCGTGAGGTTGAACGCGCTGTTTGCCCCTTGCCTCAGGTCTGAAAGGTATTTCTCCTGCGGTATGAACAGCACGTCCCTGGTGTATATTGTCCCGTTGTCATAGACCGCTACGAGGTTGAGGCCTATCTCTATGGGCTCTATGCCCAGCTTGGCCAGCATGTCTGCCAGGGGCTTCTCTATAACCTGGCCCTCCTTTGCGACTACCGTGTCCTCTTTTATGGATATCTTGTCGCCGTCCACCTTTGCGGGTATCTTGGCCCTCTGGAATTCGCCGATTATCGGGCCCGGGGGGAATGGCGTGGGGCCTGCCCTGACGATTATTTCCCTGGGGGCTATGTCGCCGGGCTTTGCCGCGGCGGTTGATTTTGATTCGCTAAGCAGCCTTGCAAGCCTGAACGGGTTCATCCTGGTCATGAGCAGCGCAGGCTCCCCTGTTATGTATTTGCCAAGGCTTGCCATTCCGTTGCCGCCTTCAAAGATTCTTGTTATGAGCCTCTTCTTGACCACCCTTATCATGACTTCACCGCGCAGCTTGTTCCTCATGTCGTGCAGTTGCTTGCCGGGGAGCTTGTGCATGTTGAGCACGCCTATCACGGGGTATTGACTGACCATCTCCCTCACCTCTTTCACCGTATTTAACTTCCTTTGCGATGCCATAACGTCACACGGTTATCTTCACCGGCTTGCCCATGGTGAGTTTTATGTGCGCGGATTTTATGTTGTTCTTGCCCTTGGGCAGCTTTTCGCCAACGAAGTTTATTACGCCCTCTATGTTTGCCGCCACATTCTCTGGCTCCATGTCTTCGGTGCCTATCCTGAGGTGGATGGCGGGGGATTCCTTCACGGTTATCTTCACGGACTTCCTTGCCTTCTCAACAAAAGACAGCACCTTGGCCTTTGGGGGTATTGGCTTGGGCATCCTGTCCCTTGGGCCCAGGACAGGACCCAGCGCCTTGCCGATAAGCGGCATCACAGTGGCCTCGCCCAGGAACCAGTCATACTCATTGGCTAGCCTCTTCAGCTTCTTCCTGTCAGCTGCCAGCACTGGTATCTCCGCCTTTGTTATTACAAGGTCAGCGCACTCCCTGGCCTCCGCGGCCAGCGTGTCAGCAAAAACAGCGACCTTCAATTGCTTTCCGGTCCCCTCCGGGAAGGTGAATTCCGTATTGAGCCTGTTTTCGGGCTTCTTGAGGTCAAGGCCTTTCAGGTTTATTGAGAGGTCCCATGATTGCCTGAAGTTTCTCTTCCTAGAACCAGCCAGGGCCTCCCTGACCTTGTCAAGGACGGTTATCCTCTCTTCCTTTACTTTTGCCTTAGCCTTAGCCTTTGCCTTTTTCTTCGCCATTGAATCCTCCTGCCGAAGCAGTGCTGCATGGCCGGCCAGGATATATCGGTTAAGGCCGGCGGCATGTTTTGCGGATAAGAATTAAGAGTATTTCTGAAGCAGACTATTTAAGCCTTTCCAGATTTCTTTCCAGCCTGCCTATCCTGTTCTCCACCTCTATTATCTTCCTCGCGATGTCCCTGTATTCCCGCTCCATGCTCCTCTCCAGCTCCCTGCCCCTGGCTTGGACCTTGTTGTCAACTGAGATTACCATCCTCTCAAGCCCGCGCTCGGCTGACTGGATGCGCTTTTCCATGTCTATCCTCTTGCTTTCCACCCTGAGGAACCTGCTCTCATGCATGTCCTTTATCTGTTTAGTGAAATAGTGGCTGCTGTTGAGCAGGTGGCTGACGTAGTTAAGCTGCTCCTCTATCCTCCTGTGCCTCACCTTCAGGCTCTTGTTGCGGGACTCCCCGCCTATTTTCTGCACGCCAAGCGCGACCACGAGTATCCCCAGTATTATTTCGGCCAGTGTGGGCGCTGCGGCGGCGGCAAAGGCGAGTGCTATGCCTGCCATTATGAACAGCACCCAGAACAGTTTGTCAAAATAATTATTGGTGGGCATGTGGATTTCTGAAGTAAGTGAAGACAGCCTTTGTTTTATGTCACCTTCCGGCTCGAAATTGTGCTCCATGGACTGGTCTTGGAAGCAAATTATTTAAGCACGACCGCTCCTTTTACAAGAGCCACACCATTGGTCCTAGGCCTTGGGGGGCGGTGCCGCCTTGGCAGCGCCTGCTGCCTTGGCTGCCTTGGCCTCTTCCGTCTTCTGCTTGGCCAGCTTCTTCTCGTCCTCCCTGACAGGCCCCTGGTCCACGGTCACGCCCATGCTCCTGCAGGTCCCCATGACCTGCGTGACAGCATTCTGGTCTTCAGAGCCGAACTTCAGCCTGGCCACTTTCTTCACCTGCTCCATGCTTATGTCGCCAACCCTGGCTATGCCTGCCGCGCTGGCGCCCCTCTGCAGCCCAAGCTCCTTCTTGATGAGGGCTGAAACAGGCGGCGTGCCGACTGCTATTGAGAACTCCTTCGTGCCTGTGTCAACCATTACCTTCACGGGGACCTTTATCCCTGCAAGGTCTTTTGTTTTAGAGTTTATTTCAGAGATAACCTTGCCTATATTCACGCCCAATGGACCGAGCGCAGGGCCAAGGGGCGGGCCTGCAGTTGCCTTCCCGCCTTCAACCATTGCCTCTACAGTCTGTTTTCCCATAAGAATCTCACTCTTCCTCAGGTTTCTTCTCGCGCTTTTTATGCCCTTCTTCCACCACTTCCTCCGCCTTCTCGTCTACCTCTATCTCCTCCTTTGCCGCCTCGGGTATGCCGGATTCCTCGGGCTCCTCTATCTCCGCCTCTTCCTCTGGTTCGGGCTCGTCTTCCTCAGGTTCGGGAATCTCTTTCTCCTCTTCCTTGAGCTCCTCATGTATGGCCTGTATGTCCTCGTCCACCTGCTCCCGCCGCCTCTCCTCGTCCTTGGCTATCTCTTCCGAAGTCTTTTCAAATATGCTCCTGCCCTCCTCCTCCGGCTCCTCGCGCATTCTGGGCTTGGGCTTCACCTCTGATGCCTCTGGCTTTGCCTTCTTTATTATCTTGACGAATTCGGTGGATATTGTGACGGGGATTGGTATCGCGGCTTCCAGCAGCTCTATGGTCACGTCACCCTTGACTTTGTCCACCCTCGTTATCTTGCCCTTCTCGCCCTTGAACGGGCCGCCAACTATCTCTATGACGTCGCCCATGTCCACGGCTATCCTGGCCTTCTTGTATTCAAGGAAATTCTTTATTTCCTCCATCTTCACGGGCTTCTCTATGAAGCCCTTCACGTGCATCATGCCCTGCAGCGCCTTGTGTATGTTCCCGGGGGAGCCCTCTATGAAGACGTAGCCCTTTATCTCCGCGGGGTGGAAGACGGACTTTACCTCTATGCTGTCATGCCTGATCTTGGTCTCAAGCATGTCTATGACGATGTCCTCCCTGCCCGTGGTCGTTCTGACAGTGTATATCATAAATCACCTATATGCCGGCGAAAACGAAGGCTATGAATATCACGAAGCCTATCACTCCTATGAGGGCTATCCCTATGGAGGATATCTTGGCAGAGGTGACGAACTCGTCCCTGCTCGGCTTCCTCGCGACCTGCAGCACCCTTCTGTATTTCACCAGCAGCGCCCTGATGTTCAGCATATTAGTCCCCGGCCTAATCCTTTCCTGGAAGAAAAGAACTAAAGGCCTGCTAAGGTTTTAGTTCGGGCATTTAAATAATTATCGGTCATAGTATTTTCATGGTTGTTGGCGTATGAAGAAGCTAAACATGTATTCGTTGGGCCTTGTTGGCGCATTGGCATTGTCTTCGCCTTCGGCTGGCGCTGAAATTTACGGGCCTAAACGCCTGACAAATACTTATGCAGAGAGTGTAAAGCCTGATCTTGAGAAAGAAGCCAAACAATACCCGGGTTTGGTCACATGGGAAGATCTGTTTGGTTATGAGATAATTGTAGAAAAAGGTGACAGGTTGGAGGACATAGCAAATAAATTGGGTAAAGAATGCGGGAAAGGGATTGGCTGGGAAGATTTGTATAAAGAGAACAGAAAAATCATAGGGCCTGATCCGGACACTATACGCCC
>JACQIG010000051.1 GCA_016198605.1 Candidatus Aenigmatarchaeota archaeon
ATATTATTTCCATATGAAATTATATATAACAGTGTTATATTTTAATTTTTAATTTTTAACACATTATTGATTTTCCAAACGAAACTATGGTGTGTGATCTTTATTTATAAAACCACAACCAAATACACTCCTATGAAAATATTGGTGTTGACTGACATCCATGGCAAACACGAAGCCGTAAGCAAGCTGTTGGCTGGAATAAAGACAGACTATGATATGGTTTTGTGTGCTGGTGACCTTACTGACATGTATGACATCCCCCAGGGGTTTTCGCAGATGAACATAGCCGACCTGGTCATACAGAAACTGGCCGCGCAAGGAAAGCCAGTCTTGTGCATACCAGGAAACCATGACCCATTTGAAATATTGGAGTTGTTTGATGATTATGGGATAAACCTCCATGGGAAACACAGGAAAGTCCTAAGGGTTAATTTTGTGGGATTTGGGGGCGCCTCCACACCCTTCAACACGCTTTTTGAACCAACGGAGGAAGAGATTGTTGGTGGGCTCAGGAAAAGCGCAAAGACAGGCGAGGATTTCGTGCTTGTCGTGCACATGCCGCCAAAGGACACCAAAACCGATTTGATAACGGAAGGCAAGCACGTAGGTTCCAGGGCCATCAGGGATTTCATTTTAGAAAGCAGGCCCGTGGCAGCTGTCTCGGGGCATATACACGAATCGCAGGCCATTGACAGGCTAGGCAAGACACAGCTAATAAACCCGGGCCCCGCCTTCCAGGGCAATTATGGCATTATTGAAATCAAAGGTGGGGAAGCTGCGTGCGAAATAAGGAAGGCAAAAACAACCTAAGAAATATTTTTAAGCCTGTCCACAATCTCCTTCGCATCGGCAAGCCTGCATACTGCCAATGGTATGTTCTCAACCTCTGCGATGCGCATGGCTATGTCGTCCACTGAAGCAAGGCCGTGGAGGACCACAAGGGACGGGTGGAGGTTTGTAAGCTTTATGGCGACCAGCGGCGTCTTGCCCGTGGACACCTTTGTGAATATCAGGACCCTCTGGGTCGTGATGCCGTATAGCTTGATAAGCTCGTTGAATGACAGCTCCGTTATCGCCCTTACGGAATCTATTATCGTGTAGCCGTATATCATGCCCTCCGGGTGCTGCTTCTTTGTAATCAGCGGCGCGTTTATGAGCTCGCAGAACCTGCCTATGTCAATGCCGGAGGAGAACTCTTTTATGTCCACAATGGAATTTGACAGGGCAGGGGATTGGTAGTTCCTCACGAAGCTCCTTATGGTCTTCCCACCGCTCTTCTCATCCAGGTCCAAGAGGGTTGACATGTATTTCCTTATCACTTTGATGCCGGGGGATTTTCTCCTCCCGGATTCGTAATCGGAGACTACGGATGATGTTATGCCAAGCGCGTTGGCAAGCTCCTTCTGCGAGATCTTGAATATGTTGCGCCACTTCTTTATCACGCTCTCAGGGGATTCTGCCATGACTATTTCCCCCACGATGTCTTTCATGAGCTTTGTTTTGGCCAGGGAAAACTCGTCTGCCGTGTGCAGTTCCGCAAAGTGTTCGACTTTTGTTGTGTCCATATACGATAATTAACTGTTTTATTTAAATGGTTGACGTATATAACGGCGTTATATTACATTTTATCTGCCCCCCAACGGAACATAATTCCCATCAGCTTCGTTGAAATCCTATAATTGAGATGATCCTGAAGGGTATCCTGCCTTTTTATTTTACGTCTTTCATGGAATATTCGATAGTCAATTGACTAATATCCTCATGATCTTTTCACCCTCTTTGACTTAAGCTAGTATTTTATTACTTTTTTATCAGCCACCTTGTAGGATTTCAACAAAATCTTTCCATCACATATTAGCAGTTGCAGCTGGCGGATATAACAGTGTTATATATGGCATATTAACCACAACACCAATAATCATAATAATGAAAACCTACGCAAAAGGCGCCGCCTTTGAGAGGGAGCTGATCCACTTTTTCCACTCAAAGGGCTTTTCCTGCGTGCGCGCGGCATCCAGCGGCGGGGACATATGCCCAGCCGACATAATAGCCATCAAGAAGAGCCTCATAATAGCGATAGAATGCAAATCGTGGAAGGATAGGCCCAGGCTTGACAGCGGCGCCATCCGGAGATACAAGGAATGGTGCGAGAGGGCCAATGCAATGGGGTTCCTTGCATGGCAGGCGCCAAAAAGCAAGCACAGAAGGTGGAGATTCCTCACGCTGAAGGACGCCGAGGAAAACAAATACGAAGATGAGAACTGGTTTGAACTGGACAGCCTGTTAAAGGCCCTTGACTTCAGATAGCTACCTTTCTAAGGGCTGGCACAGTCACTTTAACCTCTTCACGGCTTTCTCGATCCTGCCCATGGCTTGCACTATCTTGCTGTAGGGCGACGCATAGCTTAGCCTGATGTAGCCCTCGCCAAACCTACCGAATTCGGTTCCAGGGACAACAGCCACCTTTGCCTTGCTTAAAAGCAAGTCCGCGAATTTCTCGGATTTCATCCTGAAGCCAAACCTGGGGAAGAGATAGAAGGCGCCCTGCGGTTCCCGCGACTCAAATCCTTCCATCTCGTTCACCCTCCTGTAAATGTATCTCCTCCTCCTGTCATATTCCCTGACCATCCTTTCCGAATCCCGCTGCCCGCTCCTCAGGGCTTCTGTTGCCGCCACCTGCCCTATTGTTGGGGCTGACAACGTGGTGAACACGTGCATCTTTGCCATGGCGCCGATTACCTTCTCAGGGCCCGTTGCAAACCCCACCCTGAAGCCAGCCATGGCATATGATTTTGAGATGGAATGCAGCGTTATCACGCGATCCTCCATGCCGTTCATGGAACCGATTGAAACGTGTTTTGCGCCGCCATAGACAAATTTTTCATAGGCTTCGTCGGATATCACAAGCAGGTTATGCTCCACCGCAAAATCCGCTACCTCTTCCAGCGATTTCCTGGAGAACACTGTCCCCGTGGGGTTTGACGGCGTGTTCAATATTATGGCCTTGGTCTTCTCCGGTATTATGATCTCCTTCATCCTGTCCGTGTCGTACTGGAAATTGTCCTCCTCGCGCAGGTGGACAGGCAGCGGCAGCCCGTTAAGCACCTCAACAACCGGCTTATATGCAAGGAATCCAGGGTCCGGTATGATGACCCCCTCCCCGTCATCCAGCAGGCACATCAGCGCAAGCAGTATGCCTTCCGTGGAGCCCGTGGTCACGAGTATGTTCTCATCCCCGGCCTTTATGCCGTTCTCCCTCTTCAGTTTCCTTATCAGCTCTCCCCTGAGCTCTGCCCTTCCAACCGGCGGCGAATAATGCGTGTAACCCCTGTCAAGAGCCTTCTTCGCAGACCTGATCACGTTTTTTGGCGCGCCAAAATCGGGCTCCCCCGGCCCGAGGCTTATTATGCTCTTGTCCTCCTCGGCTATCTTCAGCAGCCTTCCTATCCTGGAGGCAGGCAGCTCTTTCTCGCGCTTCGCTATCATGTCACGCGGCATACACTTACTTTGTTGCGGCAATAATAAATCCCAAGGAAACAAAGAACTAACCATGAAACAACTTGATTATTTTTTCAGCCCCAAATCCGTGGCAGTGATAGGCGCTTCCAGGGATCCCCAGAAGATAGGCCATGTCGTCTTCAGGAACTTCATTGAGGGGAAATTCAAGGGCAGGCTGTACCCAGTAAACCCCAATGCGGCTGAGCTGTTCGGCCACAGGTGTTACCCGGGCATAATGCAGATACGTGACAGGATAGACCTTGCAATAATAACGATACCGGCCCTCCTGGTCCCGGAAGCCCTGGAGCAGTGCGGTAGGAAATCCATACCCGCCGTTATAATAATATCCGCAGGTTTCAAAGAAATCGGGGACATGGAGCTGGAAGACAAAATCAAAAAAATAATAAAAAAATACCATATGCGCGCCATGGGGCCCAACTGCCTTGGCGTGCTGGACCCGTATTCTGAAGTGGACACATTCTTCCTCCCGCGATACAAGCTTGAAAGGCCCGGCCCGGGGAATATAGCATTCATCTCGCAGTCCGGCGCCCTGGGCTCCGTGACGCTTGACTGGATGGCGATGAAGAACTACAGGATATCAAAATTCATTTCCTATGGCAACGCCGCCGACATAGACGAGGCAGACCTTATAGAATATCTTGCGGAAGACGACAAAACCAGGGTGATATGCTGCTATTTTGAAGGCATCGCCCGCGGCAGGCGTTTCTTTGAGATTGCAAAAAAGATCTCAAAAAGGAAGCCTGTAATTGTCCTGAAAGGCGGCGTTACAGAAGCCGGCACAAAAGCAGTCTCAAGCCACACGGGCTCGCTCGCAGGCGAGGCCGCAGTCTACGCATCCATGTTCAGGCAGGCGGGGATGCTGCAGGCGTATGATATTGAGCAGATATTTGATTTCGCCCGCGTCCTTTCCACCCAGCCCATACCCAAGGGCGACCGCACCCAAATCATAACGAACGGCGGCGGCTTCGGCGTGCTCACGACAGACTGGATGGTAAAGAACGGCCTGCCCCTGGCAAAAATGGGCGCCAAGTATCTTGACAAAATAAAGAAGGTCTCCCCGCCCTATGTCGCCCTGAAGAATCCCATCGACCTTACAGGCGACGCAGATGAGGAGCGTTACAGGGTTGCGCTCCAGGCGGCAATGGAAGACCCTGCGGTGGACATAATAACACTGATAGTGCTGCTCCAGATCCCAACCCTGACCGCAGACATCGTGGATACAATAGCCGAATTCTCAAACCGGAGGGAAAAACCCCTTATAGTCATTTCGGCCGGCGGGCGCTATACAGAGGTGCTGAAGAAATCCCTTGAGGATTTTGGCATACCCACTTTCTCCTACCCGGAAAGGGCAGCGGAAGCGATAAAGGCGCTGTGCATTTATGCAAAAACCAGGGGCAGATAGCCGTTATATAAGACGGCCAAAACAAATATACACATGCCAGAAGAAGCAATAGCCAGTTACCTGAAGGATAACCTCAAGAAAGGATACCCTCTTGCTTCTCTTAAACAGGCCCTGCTTGACCAGGGGTGGAAGCAGAAGCAGATAGACGAAGCTGTGGCGGCAGTAGGCGAGGCTCCACAAACTAAGGCACCGTCGCCCGCGGCCAAACCACAACCCAAGATGCAACCACAAGTGGGCGATGGGACGCAAAGGCCGCTGGGCGTACTGATAATAAGCATTGTTGGCATGATTGTAGGCATACTTGTAGCTGTAGTGGGCATCATTCTAATCTTCATCGGCAGCATTGCCGGTGCCATCCTCACCCAAACCCCATTGGGGCCTCTCGGGGGCGTTTTAGGCATCATTGGAGCCATTTTAGGCGGGGTGTTTATAATAGCAGGCCTGATAGGGTTCTTCATCTACTACCTACTGTTCAAGATGAAGAAGATCGGCTGGCTAATAGTCATGATATTCGGAATAATAGGGGCAATCATAGGAATTCTTGGTGCCGTGTCCTTGAACATTATAAGCATAGTTTCATTGGTAGTGCAAATCCTAGTATTATACTACCTGTGGACACGAAGGACGCTTTTCCGATAGGCCCTTAAAGGCTAAAAAGATAAACCCCGGCAACACAATATATTCCATGGTTAGTTCTTTCAGGCTTTACATAGGAGGGAAGTGGGCGAACTCCCGCTCCGGTGAAACCTTCAGCAGCCTGAACCCGGCCACGGGGAAACCCATAGCTAGTTTCCAGAAGGCCGGTGAGGATGACGTAAATAGGGCCGTGGATGTGGCCGGAAAAGCCCAGAAGAAATGGAAGGATGTTCCTGCACCAAAGAGGGGAGAAATTCTTTTAAGATTTGCATATCTCCTGAAGCAGCACAAGGAAGAACTGGCACAAACAGTCACGCTGGAAATGGGCAAAGTCCTCACAGAGGCCAGGGGCGATGTGCAGGAGGCCATAGACACGGCAGAATACTTCGCAGGGGAAGGCAGGCGGCTCTTCGGCCACACGACACCGTCTGAACTGCGCAACAAGTTCGCCATGACAATAAGGATGCCCGTTGGCGTTTTCGGCATAATCACGCCATGGAATTTTCCCATAGCCATACCGGCATGGAAAATAATGCCCGCGTTAGTATGCGGCAATGCCGTCGTGTTCAAGCCTGCGAGCGACACGCCGCTGTGCGCCACGAAATTCGTGGAGCTCCTCATAAAAGCAGGCGTACCCAGCGGCGTTGTCAACCTTGTGACAGGGCCTGGCGATCCCACGGGAACCGCAATAGTAAAACACAAGGGAGTGCGCGGAATCTCCTTCACCGGCAACAGGGAAACCGGCGAGTCCATACTGAAGAATGCCGGGCTAAAGAAAGTCGGCCTGGAGCTGGGCGGCAAGAACGGCATAATCATAATGCCCGATGCACCCCTGGAACTGGCGCTGGATGGCGTGATATGGGGGGGCTTTGGCACCACCGGGCAGCGGTGCACCGCCGCATCGCGCGTCATTGTTGACGAAAAAATCAGGGGGAAATTTGAAAGGATCTTCGTGGACCGCGCGAAAAGGCTGAGACTGGGCCCAGGCATTAACCCAAAGACGGATGTCGGCCCGCTGATAAACAAAGCCGCTGTCGATAAGGCACGCAGATACACCCAGATAGGCCTTGAAGAAGGGGCAAAACTGCTATGCGGCGGGAAACCACACGGCAAGGCAGGCTTCTTCTACCAGCCAACGGTCTTCACTGATGTTGCACCAGACATGAAAATAGCCCAGGAGGAAATCTTCGGGCCCGTCGTTTCCATAATCTCCGTGAAGAACATCGACGAAGCCATTGATGCCATGAACTCGGTCAGGTATGGGCTAAGCTCCTCCATCTACACCCGCGACATAAACGCGGCTTTCAGGGCAATACATGAGATAGAAGCGGGCATAACGTATGTCAATGCGCCCACCATCGGCGCGGAAGTCCACCTGCCCTTCGGCGGCGTGAAGGAGACCGGCATAGGCACGCGCGAGGCCGGCATAGAGGGCATAAACGAGTTCTCCGAGACCAAGACAGTGTACATAGACTACTCAGGCAGGCTGCAGAGGGCGCAGATTGACGCCGATTAAGGGATTTATTACGCGGAAATAATATTTCCCCATGCATACTTTTGAGAAAGCGCTGGTAAAAAAACTCTACCCGCCCAGGCCGCCGGAAAGCCACAAGGGCGACTTCGGCAAGCTGCTGGTGGTCGGCGGCAGCATAAGGTATTCCGGGTCGCCTGCACTGGCCGCCTTGGCCGCTTATAGGGCTGGCGCCGATCTTGTTACCGTGGCGGCACCCAAGCGCGCGGCAGACATAGTGGCGGGCTTCTCCCCAGACATAATCACGTACCCCCTTGACTACCACTACCTTAACAACCACCACCTCCACCACGTGATTGACCTTATGGCAGACGCGGATGCGCTCGTGGTCGGCAATGGCGCTGAGAGGATAAAGGAGACAAAGGGATTCATAATAAACCTCCTGAAGAAGGCCGAGAAGCCTTGCGTGCTGGATGCCGATGCAATACATGCCGTGGCCGAGAACAGGGATGTTATCAAATCAAATTACGTAATCACGCCGCACCAGCATGAGTTCTCGGTTTTGACCGGCATAAAATTGGAAGGGAAACCCTTGAACGAAAGAATTGAGGCCGTAAAAAAATCTGCAGGACAGCTGAATGCCACCATTCTACTAAAAGGCCATGCAGACATAATATCAAACGGAAATGAAACCGCAGTAAACAAGACCGGCTGCGCTGAGATGACAAAAGGCGGCACAGGTGACACCCTTGCAGGGATCTGCGGCGCCCTGCTTGCAAGGGGGGCAAAGCCTTTTGATGCGGCGTGCTGTGCGGCTTACATAAATGGCCTGGCAGGCGAGATGGCCGCCAAGAAATTCGGCGAAGGCATGCTCGCATATGATTTAATCTGGGAGATACCAAATGTAATAGGTGGTGCTGTTGGAAAGAGTTAGAGTAATCATAATGGGCGCGGCTGGAAGGGATTTCCATAACTTCAACGTTGTTTTCAGGGACAATCCCCGTTACAACGTCGCCTGTTTTACTGCGGCGCAGATACCCGACATAGCCGGGCGAAACTACCCACACATGCTCGCAGGGAAGCTATATCCGAAGGGCATCCCCATATACCCCGAGGAGCGGCTGCCGGCAATGATAAAAAAATTCAATGCAAACATGGTGGTCCTCGCCTATTCTGACCTCTCACACGAGGACGTAATGCACAAGGCAAGCATAGCGCTTTCCAGCGGCGCCGACTTTATGCTGCTCGGGCCTGGCAGCACAATGATCAAATCAAAAAGGCCTGTGATATCCGTCTGTGCTGTGAGAACAGGTGCTGGGAAAAGCCAGACTACAAGAAAGATAGCATCCATGTTGAAATCAATGAGGAAGAGGGTGGTTATAGTGAGGCATCCAATGCCCTACGGCGACCTTTCCAGGGAGGTAGTCCAGAGGTTTGCAGCAATTGACGACCTTATGAAGTACAACTGCACAATAGAGGAGCACGAGGAATACGAGCAGCATATAAACAACGGGTTTATTGTCTATGCGGGCGTTGATTATGAGAAGATATTGAGGGAGGCTGAAAAGGAAGCCGACATTGTGATATGGGACGGCGGCAACAACGATTTCCCGTTCTATAAAACAGACCTGCACATAGTCGTTGCAGACCCACACAGGCCTGGGAATGAAGTGTCCTATCATCCTGGTGAGACAAATGTCAGGATGGCTGATGTTGTCATAATAAACAAGATTGATACTGCGGAGAAAAAGAATGTGGAAATTGTAGAAAATAACATCAAAAAACTAAATCCAAAAGCAGTAATCATCAAGGCAAAATCACCGCTCTCCATAGACAGCCCTGCAGTGATAAAAGGCAAGAGGGTGCTTGCCATAGAGGACGGCCCCACGGTAACGCACGGCAACATGCCCATAGGAGCGGCAGGCTTCGCCGCAAAATCCTGCAATGCGAAGCTTATTGATCCACGGCCATATGCCGTTGGCTCAATAATGGAAACTTATGCCAAATACCCCCACCTCGGCCCAATACTTCCCGCGATGGGCTACAGCAACCACCAGATAAAAGAGTTGGAAAATACAGTTAATTCGACACCCTGCGATGCTGTGATTGTCGGGACGCCTATTGACCTCAGGAAAATAATAAGGATAAAGAAGCCAAGCGTAAAGGTAACTTATAGCCTTGAAGAAATAGGCAAGCCTGATTTGAAAGACATTATAACAAGATTCCTCAAGAAATCAAAATAGTTTCTCCACGTCCTTCAGTTTTTCCCGAGGCACGCACATTATTAGCGTATCGTCCTCCTCCACTTTGGTGCCGCCCTTTGCGACCACCTTCCCGCCGCGGCAGACAGCCACTGGTATGATGTCCTTTGACACCTTGCTGAATTTCTTCCCTATCGCAGCGGACCCCTTTCCAACAACCCTTTCTATTATATGGAATTTCCCGCCGCCTATATCCGCCAGCGTGTTCCTCTGGCACCTGTCAATCACGGCCTTGAAGGCTCCAACAACGGAATCCGTTATGTTAATCACAGGGATGCCCAGCGATTCAAAATCTTTGGCGTCCCTAGGATCAGCTATCCTTGAGACAACCCTTTTCGTCCCAAGCTCCCTTGCAGCCTCGGCCACGCCAAGGTTGGCGGCATCGCTGTCCGTCATGCACACAAGTATATCGCAGTTCTCCGCCCCGGCGTCCTTCAGTATCTTCCTGTCGCGCGCGTCGCCGTTAAGCACAAGGGCGTTTATGCTGGAGCCGATGTTCTCCGCGCGCGCCTCATCCTTTTCTATCACTACCACGTTATTCTTTTCCCTGACAAGGGACTCTGCCAGCCTCTCGCTATACTTGCCGCCCCCCGCTATTATGATGCGCATGGAATATACTTCCCAACCTTATTGATATTATTATCTCCACACCCACACATCCAGGATTGCTATGTCAGGCACATAAATCCCGTCGACGGATTCGTTAATGTATGCGTATCTCCTGGTGTTAGCCACGCCAACGCCTTTTGGCACCGGCGGTCCGCATTCCAGCAGCCTCCCCCCCTGGTTGCCCATGTCCCTCTGTATGTCAATGCCCTCCCTCACAAAGCCGTATATTCTGAAATCGTCTATCACGCCCTTGGATGGCTCCACGCCGTTCTTTGAGCCTACGTAAACATAATCCTTTGGCTGTATTGGTCCCTGCTGGCTGTATTGGTTGAGTATGTCCGGCCCTTTCAAGAGGCCGTCTATGTAGATGTTATAGGCGTTGATCAGCGGCTCAAAAACGAACGCTATGTGGTGGTCCTTGTCTGCCTGGAAAACGAAATCAGTGAATACCGAGGTGCCGTTAAGGGTGAAGTTGAGCTTGGCGTTGCGGCCTATCACCACATCGTCCCGTATGTAGGTTATTGTAACAGCCGGGTGGTCCGTCGGGGCTCCGCTGCCCAGCACGGGCATATAAAAAAGCGTATATTCATCGTCCGGCATGCTCGCCGAATCCACATCGAACCTCACCCAGAACTGCACAGTGCCGCCCAGCAGCAGCCCGTCAAGGTTGCTCCCGGCCGGGTATTCAAGTATGTCCCCTATATCCGCGGCAACCATTCCCTGCGCGAATTTAGCTGGGGAAAAGGCAATCCCTACATCCGTGTTTGGCGTGACAATGCCTGCAGAACTGTTATGGCATGCCGTGCCCCCGTCAAACTTGCAGGAGATGTTGGGCCTGACAAAGCTGTGCCTGTCAGATTCAAGCCTCACCTTCTCCTGCCCTATATCAAGCATATTCTTCAGCCTGGGGTAATCTGCGCTGCAAAAAGCCTGCAGGTAGGCCATCCTCGTGGAGTTCACCTCAGGCCACCCTACCTCCAGGCCTGGCGAGAGAGGCACCTGCCCGATCCATTCGCCCTTGGAGCGCAGCAGCACCTCGGAGGCCAGGGCAGCCCTTGAATTGAGCGCCTGCTCGGCGGAGGAAGAGCTGAAAGCCGAGAAGCTGTCCCCCAGCAATAGCAGGACATAAAACACTATTGCGAAGAATAGCAGCATTGACACTATGAACTCAAAGGTCAGCTGGCCCTTTCGGTCGCCCATATTAATATATCTCTTTTTACCCAATTATAATAAGCGTGAAGTGGTTCCATGGCAAAAATGCTGTTCGTGTTCTTGCTCGCCTCTGTGGTGATAGTCTCAGGGTGTACGCTGCCCGGCCAACAGGTCCTGTATGAAAACGATATAGTGATAATCCGCGACCTGCAGGCAGTCCCAAGCACCATAACCCCGCAGCAGAGCGTAAGGGTAATAGCCACGGTGCAGAACAAGGGCAACAAGCCAATAGACAACGTGTTTGTTGACTTGTTTGACCATTGCGAGGGCCTGTTCCCTAAAAACCAGATAAGCAACGTCAACTGTGGCGGCGGGGATGCGGTGACTGGAACTCAATGTTCCATCAAGCTTGAGGCGCAGGAAACCAAGCAGGTATCATGGCAGTTGAAGCCGAAGGAGGACATCAAGCTGAAGACCATCTGCCCGCAGGACGGCATGAAGGTGTCGGTCAAATACCCCGAAACCACGACAAGCATAACAACAGTATCGTTTATCAGCCGGGCGGAGCAGGACAGGCAGCTGCAGGCTGGCACTCTGGCGCCGGTGGATTCGTATATAGCTGCAGGAGAGGGGCCCATAAAGCCCTTCCTTTCGGTTGAGGACAGCCAGCCAATACCAACTGATTCAGGTTCCACCCCGGTCTCTTTGCAGGTGAAGAACCTTGGCGGCGGTTTCCTGGCAGACAACACGGAAATTGTAATAGAAAAGATTGATTTTGGGGACCTTCAAATTGACGGTTCAGTTCAATGCCACGAGGTCATGAAAGGCGCTGACAAGCTGGTGCCGCTCATACAAAAGGAATCGTCCAAATTCTTCTGCAGCATAATACCGCCGCAGACAGAGACGCAGACAACCAGGACGATTACGACCGAAATATCATACATATACGAATTCCGCAGCTCCGTGAAGGTCACTGTGGAGCCGAAGTTCTGAAGACTTATAAATGACTCCCCACAATATTAAATAAGATGTTTATGTCTCCCGCGTCCCTGAAGGGGCAGAGTAACCGCCGGCTTTATCCGCTTGGTTCAAGCCGGAAGGGGCTGGCGATTCTACTCATGCTCGTTTCAGTGGTCATTGTTTCTGGCTGCACAAGCGGCGGGCCTTCCACAGGCCCCGGTGTGCAGATATTGCAGTGGGAGCCTGACCTTGCGCAGGTTGATTCCGGCGAGCATGTCAAGCTCATATTTGAAGTGCAGAACCAGGGTACAGAGGAGGCGCTGAACGTCTTTTCCAGGCTTTCAGGCATAGACCCCAATGACTGGGCACCCATATCCCCCAGCACTGACATACTTCTGAACGACCTGCTCCCGTTTGACCAGAGGACTGGCACACCCGGGGCTACCGAAACGGACATATACGACCTGCTCGCCCCTGAACTGCCAGAAGGCATAAGGCAGACATACAGCCCAACGCTGAGCATATATTACACATACAGGACAACCGCATCCAAACAGATAACCATAGTCAATGAGGATGAGTTAAGCGTGCTGGCGCAGCAGGGCAAATCCCTCCCAACCCAGCCTTCCCAGTCTTCCTCGGGCCCGATGACAATACAGATAAACACGCCCGGGCCTGTCAGGGCCGTGACCACAGGCTTTACAGGGTTCAAGACATTCCCCATACAGTTTGACATAAGGAACATCGGCGGCGGCTACCTGACAACGATAGACGACCACACTTTTGACAACAAGGTCCTGATGTCCGTGGACCTGCCAGCAGGGCTTGATTTCACCACCCCGGACTGCGAGGCCCTCAGGAGCGGCGATTTCGTTGACATAATAAACGGCATAGAAAGGAAGATAACGTGCGAGATACAGATAACCGCGCCGCCGGCAATATCAGAGCAGAAGAACATAATAACCTTCCTGGATTACGACTACAGGATTGACAGGACGACCCAGGTGGAAGTGCATGGCACAGGAACCATAAGGGGCTTTTAATTCTCCTCGAGGCAAAGAATACTCCATGGACACCATGCCTGGAATAATATTGGCAATGTTACTCGTCCTGCTCATTTCAGGCTGCACATCCGCCTCACCAGGGGGCGGGCTCGCCATCAAATACTTCGCCCCCGACCTGCCGCAGGCGCTGCCGGGGGAGAGAATAAGGCTGCAGGCGGAGATTGAAAACACGGGCTCCTCTGAGGCAACAGCTGCCACTGCAAGGATCCTTGGCCTCGAAAGCTGGCTCGGTCAATCCCTCACCCCTGACTGCGAGGCAGGGTTCTCCCTCCTGCCTGCAAGGCTGGGCATCAGCGGCAGCACAAATGTCTGTTCATGGGAATTCACGGCTCCGGATGTGCCCGACAGGATTAACGTCAACTTCAAGCCCGCCTTAAGGGTTGAATACGTTTATTCATCAGACTTGGTAAAGGCGGTGACAATACTGCCACGGGAACAGCTGGTCCTCCTGCGTGACCAGCCATTGCCCTCGGAGACAACAAGCGTTTCTTCGTCCCCCGTGGCCTTTTCCGCAGAAGTGCAGACGCCTGTGAGGCTGGCGGGTTCTGAGGTTTCATTCCCGCTGAAGATAACTGTCAATAACGTGGGCGGTGGGGCGGTATGCATAGACGACTGCTCCGAAGCCAACAACATAGATTCCATATACCTGGCGATAGACGCAAAAGGCATGTCAACCGACTGCCCAAACCCCATAAGGCTCACACTTTACAGGGGCTCCACCAACACCATCCAGTGCAACATGATGGCCTCTGGCCTTAACCCCAACGCCATTACGCAGAAGGCGATAAAGATAAGGTCTGATAGGGAATCCGGGACAGCCTACAGGTATTTCACGGATGCAGAAACCCAGGTCACTGTGACAGGGAGGCCCTGAAATCCAGCAGGTTTTTCTGCCCGCCTGGGTTTGGCTCAAATTTCTTATAATCCCTCTGCCGGCCCTCATGGAAAACAGGATACCCATATTCCCCATCGAAACCAGGCTGCATCTTTATCCTCCCCTCCCTGGCATCCGTTATCGCCTTTGCAATTTTATCTTCAACCACAGCCGCCAAATCATTGGTCCCTGCGGTGAGCAGCACTTCAAATTCGCTGCCGAAAGCCCTGATGAGCGCATTGTATTTCCCCCACACGGTTTTTGAAATCACAGGCGATTCCATAATGCCCGCTATTATTTCCGAGAGGGGCATCAGCGATTTGAACGGTATGGCGCCTTTTGGCACGTACCCTGGAGGCCTGTCTGCCAGCTCCCCGACGCGGTGCAGAACGCCCAGGGTCAGGGGCCTCCTGCATTTAGGGCATATTTTCCCGCTCTTTACTGCCTCCCGGGGTTCCATGACAACGCCGCAGTTCCTGTGGCCGTCCAGGTGGTATTTCCCGTATTCCGGGTTTACTTCTATCGTGAAAAGGAATTTCCCCCCATCCCTTGATTTCATTATCCCAATGAATTCACCATAGGTCATGTCCTTCATCTCAAAGACATTGGCCTCCCGCCCCATCCTCCACGGCCAGTAGCTGTGGCAGTCAGAGTTGGAAACCAGTGCCATGCCATCAAGCTGCGAGAGCCTCCAGTTCATCGCCGGGTCGCTGCTAAGGCCAGTCTCCAGGGCGAAGATGTGCCTTGCCTGGTCCTGGTAACATTCCTTGACCGAATCAAAGCCGGACTTGCTCCCGAACAGGCTGAACCAAGGGGTCCACGCATGGGCCGGTATAACCTCATTGCGCTTGTCCGCAGACTTTACAATCTCAACAAGCTCCGGGCAGGGGATGCCGAATATCGGCCTGCCGTCTGATTTCAGGTTGGCCCCCCTCCTCACAAGCACGTCGTTTATGCGCTCCACCGATTCAAAATCCGGGCTCAGTATGAGGTTATGCACCCTCCTGACCTTCTTCCCTTCTGAATAGATGCTGGAAACTTCAGAACTCAAAATGAAGGGGAAGCCATCTTTTGTCCGTAAAATGCCGGAACCATCTTCTGTTAATTTTTCTTTTAGCTCTTTAAGCCATAAGGGATGTGTAAAGTCCCCCGTTCCGAGAAGGTTCAATCCTTTTATCCTGGCATATTTACCAAGGTTTTCTATTGTAAGGTCCTTGCTGCACGCCCTGCTGAACCTGCTGTGTATGTGGAAGTCGTTTATGACTTGCATAGAATTAGTTTGTGTTATGCTTTAAATCAGGCCCCCTAATTCTCTTCCATCTCAAGGTTGTCCATTAGGCCTTTCTTGCGCTTCTTCGCTTTCTTCATCTGCTGCAGCTTCCTCTCGTGCTTGTCCACCCACGCCCTGACATCGTTGGCGGCCCTGGCGGAATTGCCCACGCCAGAGGTGTTGCCCACGCCAAGTATTATTATGTTGTCGCCCTTCTTTGTCCTTGCCAGGCTCCTCTTTATTGATTCCTTGACCGCCGGTATTGCGTCCTTCACGGCCTTCCTCATCGGCATTATCGCCTCCTCCGGCGACATCTTGACAATTATAGAGTCAATCGGTATGTTCCTCTTGACTATCACGTCCTCTATGTAGCTCCTGTCAACTCCGGGCCCTCCCATTGCCACGCCAACGCCTTCCGCCACAGAGCCCGTCTTCTCGCCCTCCAGCTTCGCTGCCGCGTCAATCGTAATTATCCTGACTATCTTATGGTTCCCGGCAAGCTTCTCTATGGCCTTTCCGGGCCTCCCTATCCTGCCTCCCGGCCCTTTTGCCTTTACAAGGAAAACATTCCTCCCCTCCACCTTTACGCTGGCGGCTATTATGTCCTCCTCTATCTCCCTGGCAGTCTTCTTGCCCATCATGTCCGCAACAACCAGCGGCCCCAGGCCATCACCCACCGGCTCGCCCCTTGCAAGGGCCTTGGAGCCAACATAAAGCGATTTTGCTATCCTTTCAATGAGCGGCATCTGCATCTGCAGTATCATGGCTATCTGGTATGATTTGGTCTTCCTCACCAGTTCCACATAGTGCCTTATTATCTTTGACAATTCGTGCAGGGCTATGCCTCCCGCAAGGCCCATCTCCAGGTTGGCCCTCTTTTCCTTGTCAAGCTTTGGCGCCACCTGGCCGGCGAAATAGCTGAACCTCTCCTTCTCATTCTGGATGACATGGTCAAACTTCCTGACAATGCCATACGGGTCCAGCGCCACCGGCGTTATCACGAAGAACTCAAAGAACCTGTTAACTGATTCCTTGAGTTCCTTTGTCGGCTTGCTGGTTATGGTCTTCGTTATGAACCTCTTGGTGCTGGCAGACATGTCTTCCATGTCCTTCGCCGTCTTTTCAAGCTTCCACATTATCTGTGTTACAAGGAGCCTTGGGTAGAAGAAAAAGAACACTATGAGAAGCACAAAATATAGTATGGAAATTAGCGACTGGTCACCGCCAAACTGCATCAAGAAAGTTTCCATAACAATTGTCCAGTACGAGGGCTTTTAATTAAGTGGCTGCAGAATATATAAATGTATGCTTGACTGGAGGGTGCTTGCTGCGTCATTCGTGGCACTGATAGTGATAGTAATAGCCATATCAGGGAACATAAGGATACCCGAAGGCCTGTCGGGCATAATTGACCCGC
This sequence comes from Candidatus Aenigmatarchaeota archaeon, assembly GCA_016198605.1. Lineage (GTDB taxonomy): Archaea > Aenigmatarchaeota > Aenigmatarchaeia > QMZP01 > QMZP01 > JACQIG01. Next base: position 16,636 of record JACQIG010000051.1, read on the forward strand.
TGAACGTCATAGGCAGGCTGCCAGGTGGGGGTTCCGGCGGGGAGGAGATAGCGATAACATTCTGGCCGGAAGGCAACCACTCACTTAAAAGCAAGGAAGCGGTCACTGTCTATTCCGGTGGAGCCGTTATATACGGCTTCAATGGAGAAATCACATTGGACGCGCCAGGCGCGGCGGAGCTGAGACAGGCAACGGTTCTCCTCAAGGAGGACGGTTCGCCCCTGCATGCGGCGTTCGCAACAAATACCGTTATAGACGGTCTCATGTTAGGCAAGACGGGCCTGGCGGGCAAGATTTCCATGGCAAGCGGCAACTGGAATTACACCTCAGAAAACGGCAGCGTGACATTCTCCTCCTTCTCAGGGCAGGCGCTCATATCCCCTTCCAGCGGGATAATAACACTGAACGGCAATGTCACCGGCCTCGATAAAAAATAGGCGCATATTTTAAGGCTCACACATTCATACTTATGCATATCATGCACATTATATGATGTCGGTTTTTATCATAGGCAATGGTGCGTCCGGATCACTAGAGTTCATGTATCAGGCTTTTTATTGATTAAGGCTTAAATCCCATTAAGTAAAATACGTGCATTAAACTATCGCATGCCTCGGTAGCTCAGTAGGTAGTAGCTTGCGGTTGATGTGAATCAGCCGCTACTGCCCGCAGCACTTGGCTGTTAATCTGCCGCTGGCTAATAACATTAACAGAGTATAAGGCTAACATAGCCAGCCTCAGTAGAAACCAAGTTGTCGAAGGTTCGAGACAGGTCGCTGGCTTGCATGTAAAAGCAAGCCAGGCTTGCGCGTTTCCTTCCCGAGGCGTAAAGCTGAAAACAGGCAAAAACAATAGTGACAATGCCGGCATGGGACGGTAGCTCAAAGTCAGAAGCAATTCTGACTGGCTAAGTCCGGGAGAGCACACGGCTGAAGGCTGTATATCCGGCGATAACATCGCTGGCAGGCACTCACCGTGGTGTCGAGGGTTCAAATCCCTCTCGTCCCATTTAAGTAAAGGCGGATATAGGGATAGCAATGCCAGGAAAAGCAATGCAGCCGGAAAAGAAGATAGAAGCTTCCCTGCTTGAGAACAAGGTGGTCATACACAAGGGCTTTGAGGAGCTTGGCGAAAGATCCTATGGGAAGGTCATAGATGGGAGGCTGGAGATTTCCTACACGGAAGCGCTCTACCTGCTGCAGAAGGAAAGGATAGCGGTAAAGAAGGGCAAAACCGGCGTGGCATTCAAGTCGCTCATGTCTTTCGCCATGGAAAGGGATAAAAGGCTTCACGAGAAATATATTGTCTACAAGGACCTGCGCGACCGGGGGCTTGTCGTGAAGACCGGCTTCAAGTTCGGCTGCGACTTCCGCGTGTACAAGCGTGGCATAGCAGTCAAGAGGGGGCCCAAGACGCCAGATGAGCACACGAAATGGATCGTCTATACAGTCCCGGAGGACTACACGTGCTCATTTGCCGAGCTCTCCAGGGCGGTCAGGCTCGCGCACTCAATAAGGGCCCGCATGCTGTGGGCGATAGTGGACAACGAGAATGACGTAACCTATTATGAGGTGCTAAGGCTGAGGCCCTGAAGGCATGAGGGGAGTATGGGAAGGATAAAAAACGTTGCGATAAAGACGCTTGGTGAGGAGCTTGTTTCCAGCCACGCTGACAGGTTCACGGAGGACTTTGAGACAAACAAGAAAGTGCTCGGGGAGATAAAGCCAATAAAGTCCAAGCTGATAAGGAACGTAGTTGCGGGGTACATAACCAAGAGGATGAAGGCCATAAAACGGTCCGGAATATGAGGAAGCAGTCATATGAAGCTGGAGGACGTTGTTTCAGAACCGCTCACAATAAGGCCCGGGGAACCGGTGAGCAAGGTTGCCGCAAAGCTTCTGGAATCCAACAGCCATGAGGCATTGCTGGTTTCCGACGGCAAATACCTGGGCATGGTCACGGCAAGCGACCTTGCCAGGAGGCGGATAGACAACCCGTCACGGGTGAAAGTGGATGATTATGCCGCCAGGATCAACCCTGTGCTTCCTGGCACCCCCATAAGCGAAGTAATCAGCACCATGGTCATAAACGACTACAAGGCGCTCCCTGTTAAGCTTTTCTCAGGCGACAAGGAAAGGGTACGCCTAGTGACAAAGACAGACCTGCTGAAGCTGGTCGCCGGTGACGGGAGATTGCGCGGGCTCAAGGCATTGAATGTGATGTCAACGCCATATTTCATAGACAAGGACGATTACCTTTCAACGGCAAGATCAATGATGAATAGCCTGAACATCTCAAGCCTCGTAGTCGTTGACAAGGGGAGGTTTGAGGGAACGGTGGAGCCGCTGGACATGCTAAAAGCCATGCATGCCGACAGGCTGCGTGCGGGGCTGGTTTCTAGCAAGGGATCTGGCAGGAGGGACGCGCTTGAGAGGGTGTCCATCTCATTCTTCGCCAACAAGGGCGCCACAACAGTCGGCAGGGAGGCAAGCGTCAGGGAAATCATAACGTCCATGTGCAATGCCAAAGCAAGGGTGGCTGTCGTGATGGACGGGACAAAGGCTGCAGGAGTAATAACACCAAAGGACATACTCAGGGTCCTTTCAGAGGAGACGAAAGGGGTCTACACAACCATTTCAGGCCTTGACCAGGAGGACACCTTCATAAAATCCGTTATAGATGAGGAAATATCGCACCACCTCGGGAAGCTTTCAAGGATGGTCAAGCTGGACTATTTTTACATGCACGCCCACAAGTACCACAAGAAGCGCAGGTCCGGCGAGAAGATGGAGTACGAGATAAAGGCCAAGCTGATAACTTCAAAGGGCGCGTTCTTTTCCACGGCAACGGAGTGGGATGCCACAAAGGCCGTAAGGGCCGCGCTTGACAGGATGGAGAAGGAGATAATAAAAAGGAAGGAGAAAGGCCTCCTGTAACCGATATAAAACCCTACCGACAATACTTTATCCGCTGCGGGGTTCCCATGGACAAAAGAAAGGACTACATAGGCACGGCGCTTTATGTGCTTCTCGGGATAGTGCTGGCGCTCACCATAACGCAGGGACTGGCACTCGCACTGTCAACCGACCTGCCCATAGTCGCCGTTGAGTCCAATTCCATGGTCCCGACATTCCAGAAAGGCGACATACTTGTCCTCCAGGGAGTTGCCGCGGAGGAGCTTAAAATCGGCGACATAATAGTCTTTTCGCCCGCAGGGCAGGCCATACCCGTGGTCCACAGGATAATAGCCAAGAACGGTGACGGGTCTTTCCAGACACAGGGCGACGCCAACCCGACGCAGCTGGCTTTTGAGAGGCTGATAAAGCCCGAGCAGATACACGGCAGGGTCGTACTGATAGCGCCTTACCTCGGATGGGTCAAGATCGGCATCCTGGAATATGCGCTGCCAAATGCGGGTATTATGCTTGCCGTTGCCATAGTTCTAGCGCTTTTATACCTTGCCATGCAAAAGTATAGGAAGTGATTGTCATGGACTTCTGCGACAAATGCGGGACGGTTATGGTGGCGAAGAAGGAGAAGGACAAGACAATACTCATATGCAGGAAGTGCGGCCACAAGGTGAAGAACTACAAGCCGCTGGAAATAGAGGAGAGCCTCAAGAAGGCGCCGCTTGACGACGTGGTCATAGTGGAGAAGAAACAGGAAACGCTGCCCAAGACCAAGGTTGACTGCCCCAAATGCAACAACAAGGAAGCGCTCTGGTGGATACAGCAGACGCGCTCCATAGACGAGGCGCCCACCCTCTTCCTCAGGTGCACGAAATGCTCGCATTCGTGGAGGGAATACGGATAGGATACAAGCCACTTAAAACCGGCAACATATTCCATTAATACCCTTTCCCATGGGCAGAAAATATCCCCTCTTGGTGTGGCATGGAAACCAATAGCATTAGACTCTGCTTTTCATTAAATGGTTTTTACCTGCTCTTTCAAGGGAATGAGGAATGAGCTAAATTTTCTTGCAGCTGCCATGTGGGCAAACTTAAATATTGAGCAGAACCATTATTACGCTCTATGAGCCTGGCCATAGCACTAAGCATCGTCGTGTCATTTGCAGCTACCCTGGTCTTGATAAGGCCAGCCATGCGCTCCCTGCGCAAGACAGGCATACTCGGGGTGGACCAGCAGAAACCCGATAAGCCAAGGATACCCTCCTCCGGCGGAGTTGCTGTCATAGCCGGCATACTGGCGGGGGTATTCTTCTTCATAGGCCTTGACACTTTCATATTCCAGACCGAGGCCAACCTTGAAATACTCCTCGCCGCTGCCTTCTCAATACTGATAACAACACTGGTCGGGTTCTTTGACGACCTGGTTATTGATTCGGCATCCAGGAAGGACAAGGGCATGGATGAATACAGGCTTGGCCTCAGGCAGTGGCAAAAGCCGCTGCTCATAATCCCCGCGGCTATCCCCCTCATGGCCGTGAGCGCGGGCACCAGCACCGTATGGCTGCCTTTCATTGGGGAGATAAACTTTGGCATATTATACCCGCTGCTGCTTGTCCCTATAGGCGTCCTGTGCGTCACCAATGCAACAAACATGCTTGCCGGCATGAACGGCCTTGAGGCGGGCCTGGGCCTTGTCACAACGGCCTCCCTGGGCCTATACTCCCTTTACTTGGGCAGGGTGGAGGCAGCCGCCATATCCCTCACCGCTGCTGCGGCGCTGCTGGTCTTCCTATTCTGGAACTGGCATCCTGCCAGGATATTGCCCGGGGACAGCCTTACATATCTCATAGGCGGGGCCATAATATCGGCGGTTGTAATTGGCAACATAGAGAAGTTCGGGATAATCGTGTTTGCGCTATGGATAGCGGAAGCCCTCTTAAAGCTGCGGTCCGGGTTCAAGGCCAGGAGCCTTGGCGATCTGCAGCCGGACGGGAAGCTCAAGGCCCCTTACAAAAGGGTATACTCCCTGACGCACGTGGTGATGAAGGCCCATGCATTCACCGAAAGGCAGGCAAGCCTAATACTTATATTAACCCAGGCCATTATATGTTTATTCGCATTTTGGTTCGTGCTAAGCTTCTGATGTCTTATGGATGAGACCAACGGCCCAGCTAAAACAAAACAGGCATTTACAAAACAGGCACTGGCAATGTTAAGGAAGCATTGGTATGTAATACCGCTGGTAGCCATATTCATCTTCTCATTCTGGATAAGGTCCTTCCCGGTCAAGTATGGCGAGCTCACGGGCCTTGACGAATTCTACATATACAGGATAAGTGAGTATGTTGTCAACCACAACCTGCAGCTCCCTGAAATAGACTACATGAGGGAATACCCGCTTGGGCACAGGCCAAGCCAGGGCGAGTTCGTGGGCACCGTATACACGCCAGCCATAATGTACACAATTGTGAAGGCCTTTGGCGTGGGCACGCACTATCTCTATTTCGCGCTCATATATCCAGCCTTCATGGGCGCGCTGGCAGCGGCAATAATGTTTTTCGTAGGCAAAGCCTTGTATGACAACAAGGCCGGGCTTTTCTCCGCATTCTTCCTCGGCGCCTACCCGGCATTCATAACGAGGACGGCGGGCGGCGGGATAGAGAAGGAAGCCGCGGTGGCCCCGTTCTGGGTGCTTAGCATGCTGTTTTTCATACTAGCCTACAAGAACAAGTCATGGAAGTATGGCATCGCATCAGGCATAGCGCTCATGATGATCAGCATGACATGGGGAGGCGTGCAGTACCTTTACATAATATATGGGCTCTTCACTCTCCTGCTCATATTCCTTAACCGCGATACAGGCCATTTGTTAAGGATGTTCGCGCCCTTGGCATTATTGGGCGTGATAGCCCCACTGGCGATATTCACCCGCCTGCCATACCTCAACCCAAGCGTGCTGCTCACGGAATTCGTGCTCGGCATCATAGCCATAAAATATGCTGTTGAAAGATTCTCCCTGGTAAAGAAGGAGAACATCAGATACATTGCCCCAGGCATATGCATACTGGCGCTCATAGCTTTCCTGGCAGGCTCGCTTTTCATAGACGAACTCGGCGGCGTGCTGGGCGGCATAAACACCCTGGTCACGGGCAAGCAGGTTAACCCGATAGGCTTCACTGTGGCGGAGAACCAGCCAGGCAGCCTGGCTGCAATATGGCAGAACATGGGCTACGTCTTCTCGCCAAACCTCATGCCCCTAATAACGCCAATAGGCCAGTACTTCACCCTGTGGGTCTTCATGTGGCTGGCCATCCCGCTCGCGCTCTACAAGCTCTTCAGGTCAAAGGGAAAGGACATGTTAAGCCTGCTGCTGCTGTTCATGACAACCGCCGGCATCTGGGGGGTGCTCTTCCAGATAAGGCTGATGTTCATACTCGCTCCGGCGGCGGCGCTTATGGCAGGTTATCTGCTGGCCACGCTGATCAACGCCTCCAGGAGGCTGCGCATAATGCAGAATGCGGCAACGCTGAAGCAGAAGATAAATTACGTCACAATCATAATGGCAATCCTTGTGGCTGTCATAGTGCTTGTGGGGGCAGGCGAAGGCTATGCATTCTCCAATGGCATAACACCCATCATATGCTTTGTACAGCAGAACCCGCCAACGCAGTGCATCACAATAGACGGCAACGGCGACTACCATTACGCGCCAAACCAGCCGTGGTACCAGGCGCTGGAATTCCTGGCAAAGGAGACCCCTCCCGACTCCAACATCCTCTCATGGTGGGATTTCGGCTACTGGTTCCAGACGAGGGGGTTGAGGAACACAGTGTCAGACGGCGGATACGGGCCCAGGCACGAGAACGCATACTGGTTCACGGCCAATTACACCAACTGGTCCGCATTTGAGCCGCTATGGCGCGACAAGTACAGCGTTGATTACATATTCATGGATTATACGCTCCCCGGGAAATACGGCGCAATAACGGCCATAGCCACCAACGGCAAGAAGATAGACGGTTTCATACAGTTCGGCGCGCAGCCTGTATCATCGGAAAACAGGAATAATGTCACATACCTGGAATTCAGGAGTGACACACCATACAGCCTGATAATACCCACCCAAAATGGAGCAAGCTTTGCAGACTCGCCGATATTATACCAGTCAGAAACGCCCGCCAACAGGGCCTACGTAAACAGTGTCTGCACCACCGGGGGGATAATAACAATAGGCGACCGCACGCCATCACCAGGAGGCTGCATAGCCATAAGGCCGATAGGCATATTTTACATACCTGAGGATGTGATGGACACCATATTTGCAAGGCTCATGTTCATGGAAGGCGCCGGCCTCCCCGTGGAGAAAGTGTTTGACAACCAGGTAATACAGATATACAAGGTCCGCTGGTCCGGTCCGGAGAACCAGACGTCAAGCCTGATCCCAGTAAATACAAACTAGCCACTATCAGGGGCCATGTATATGGGGGAAACCACGAAATACCTTTTTATATAGAACGGAACATCCACCTACTATGCCCAAGAGGATCAAGCTGTGCCTGCTCTCATCTGCCGGCGGCCACCTCACCGAACTGATGCAGCTGGAGAGCGTTTACCGCAAGTGGCCGCACTTCTTTGTCACGTTCAGAAGGGAGGACAGCGCAAACATACTGCAGGGAGAAAGCGCTTATTTCATAAAGGATCCCAAAAGGAACCCGGTAAAGCTGGCGATAAACATGGCGCAGAGCCTGCGTATAGCGCTGCGCGAGAGACCGGCAGTGATAATAACAACAGGCGCAGGCGTTGCAATACCCCTATGCATCTTCGGGAAGCTGCTTGGAGCGAAGGTGGTGTTCATAGAGAGCTTCTGCAGGATAAGGGAGAAATCCCTCGCAGGGAGGCTCCTGTACCCGATAGCCGACTTGTTCCTTGTCCAATGGGAAGAGCTGAGTGAAGCCTACGGGGGCAAGGCCCTATATATGGGGGCAGTGTTATGATATTCGTTACGGTCGGGACCGACCAGCATGACTTCAGCAGGCTGATAAGGGAAATGGACAAGATTTCCAGCAGCGTACCCGGCCAGGTAATAGCCCAGATTGGCTATACAAAATACACGCCCAGGGGGATGGGATGGTTCAGGTTTGCTGATTATTCCACAATAGATGGCCTTTACGGCAGGGCTGGCATAGTGATCACCCATGCGGGTGCAGGGTCAATAATAAATTCCCTAAGGCATGGCAATAAAACAATCGTCGTGCCGCGCAGGAAGATGTTCGGCGAGCACGTCAACGACCACCAGGTTGACCTGGCAAGGCACCTTGGGCAACGGAAAGCTGTAACTGTTGTATATGATATTGCGGATTTGCCCAGCGCAATACGCCACGCAAAAAGGAGGGCTTACAGCAAGAGCGGTAGCATCAAGGAATTCCTTGGGAACTATATTGCAATGCTGCAAAAGTAATCACACAAGAGGCCTCCACCACCACTCATTTTCCTTGTACCACCTGACAGTCTCCCTGAGCCTCTGCTCGAAATTGCTCACAGGCCTCCAGCCCAGCGCCATGGCTTTGGCAGAGTCTATTGAATACCTCCTGTCATGCCCGAGCCTGTCCTTGACGTAATTTATCAGCGATTCCGGCTTCCCAAGCTCCTTTAGTATAAACCTTGTAATGTCAATGTTGGTTCTTTCATTCCCGCAGCCAATATTATATACCTCGCCGGCCTTGCCATTGTCCAGCGCGGCCTCTATGCCGCTGCAGTTGTCGCCCACATAAATCCAGTCCCTGACGTTCTTCCCGTCGCCATAGAGTGGGAGCAGCTTGTTCTGTAGGGCGTTTGTAATGAATTTCGGGATGAGCTTCTCAGGGTGCTGGTATGGCCCGTAATTGTTTGTGCTGCGTGTTATCATGACGTTCATTCCATATGTGGTGTGGTAGGCCTTGGCCAGCAGGTCTGCCCCGCCTTTGCTTGCAGAGTATGGACTGGAGGGCTCAAGGCGCGACTCTTCCGTGAACGACCCATTTGCTATTGAGCCGTACACTTCATCGGTTGATATCTGTACAAACTTGCAGACATTGAACTTTCTTGCAGCCTCAAGCAGCCTGTATGTGCCCAATACGTCTGTCGTAACAAAACTGCCTGCGTCTATAATGGACCTGTCCACGTGAGATTCTGCTGCAAAATTGAGTATCGTGTCACACTCCTCCACCCACTTCTCCACTAGACTCTTGTCGCAGATGTCCCCCTTTACAAAGACGTATCGATGGTCATTTTTGATGTCTTTCAGATTGTTCGGGTTACCCGCGTATGTTATCTTGTCAATATTTATTACCCGCGATTCAGGGTTTTTTTTAAGGTAATACCTGATGAAGTTGCTTCCTATGAACCCCAATCCTCCGGTAACCAGGACAGTTTCTTCTTTTTCCATATGCTAACCGCCCCTCTTGCCCTTCCACTTGAACCCTATCTTGCCAGTGTTGAAAGGCAGCCTGTATTCGTCCGGCCTCTTCCTGTTGTATGGATAATCAGGAGTGTTTATCGCTATCGCCTCGCCTCTCCCCAGGGCCTCAAACCCGTGGTATACGCCAGGCGGTATGCTGACCACCATGGGGGTCTCCAGGCTTATTATGAACTCGTTCAGGAGACCTTTGGTAGCTGACTTCTCCCTGCCATCATAAAGCACGAGCCTCATTGTGCCCTTTATGCAGGTGAAGTTGTCGGTCTGCCTCTTGTGCAGGTGCCACCCTTTCACCCACCCTGGATAGGCAGTGCACATGTAGACCTGGCCGAACTTTCTGAAAATGCTGTCGTCTGCACGCAAGATCTCCATGAGCCTGCCCCGCCCGTCCTCGTACATGGAGAGCCTCTTCACTTCCACTCCGTCAATCCTCTTGCCGCCCTTATCCCCCATAAAGCGCCTCTTGACATCAAGCGAGCCGCATCTTAAATACCTATGCCCACGTCGTTTCCGCTTCCGGCAGCAGGCACGCATTAAAATATTGCTGTTACATTATTATTCGTATTTATATGAAAAGAGTGCTGGTCACCGGGGCAGGCGGCCTGCTTGGCAGCTACATCATGAGGCAGGCCTCGGCGCAGAAAGGATTGGAGGCCGTAGGCACCACAAGGACGGGCCAGGGAGGCCTGAAAATGGACCTCACCAGCAATGGTGACATATCATCTGTCATGTCTTCCGTGTCACCCGATATAGTCATAAATACGGCAAGCCTCACGAACGTGGACTACTGCGAGGGCCACAGGAGGGAAGCCCTCGCCATCAACGCGGAAGGGCCCAGGATAATTGCGGATGAATGCAAGAAGCTTGGTGCAAAGCTCATACAAATATCCACCGACTATGTGTTTGACGGTAAGAGGGGCATGTACACGGAAGCCGACAGCCCAGGCCCCGTGAATTACTACGGCAAGACAAAGCTGGAGGCTGAGAAAGCCGTTGAACAGTCCGGCACGGGTTACCTCATAGTAAGACCGGCCATAATATACGGGTGGGGCACTACAGGTCCGCTGACTACAAGCCCGACGATAACATCGCCGGTAGGTACCACATCAGCGGCAGGCGTGCGCAGGCCAAATTACGTGACCTGGCTCATAGAAACAGTCTCAAGCGGGCAAAAGGCGCGGATATTTGACCAGTACAATTCACCCACCTTTGCAGGCAGCCTGGCAGAAGGCCTGCTGAAAGCCCTGGGCAGCGAAGGCCTGTACCACCTTGCCGGGCCGGAAAGGATAAGCAGGTATGATTTCGCGCTAAGGGTGGCGGACAAGTTCAATCTTGCCAAAGGGCTGATAGCGCCGGCCAGGGACAACACGTTTGCGAAGGCGGCGAGGCCGCACGATTCGTCCCTTGACGTTTCAAAAGCCTGGAAGGATTTGGGTATAAGGTTATTAACTGTAGATGAAGGTTTGAAAATGATGAAAAAGGAATTTGATGAGAGGAAGAAATGAAAGGGCTGATACTCGCAGGCGGGACTGGCAGCAGGCTGAGGCCGCTGACGTATACGGAGAACAAGCACCTGATACCCATAGCCAACAAGCCAATACTGTTCTACGTGATAGACGAGCTGCGGAAGGCAGGGATAACCGAAATAGGCATCATACTGGGCAACAATTCCCCTGACGACGTGAAGGCGGCGCTGCGCGACGGGAGCGCGCTTGGCGTGCGGATAACATACATATTCCAGGGGGAGCCGAAAGGCATAGCGCATGCAGTCCATTGCGCAAAGGACTTTGTAGGCAGCGATTCGTTTGTAGTCTATCTCGGCGACAACCTGCTTAAGAATGGCATTGTGGAAATAGTCCAGGACTTCATCAACAAGGACTGCGACGCAAGCATCTCCCTCTGCGCAGTGCCAAACCCGCACATGTTTGGCGTCGCAGAGCTTGACGGTTCAGGGAAAGCTGTCAGGCTTGTCGAGAAGCCCAAGGAGCCAAAATCCAACCTGGCGCTTATAGGCGTCTATTTGCTGAAACCTTCCATATTCCCCGTAATAGAAAATCTTGAGCCATCATGGAGAAACGAGCTGGAAATCACTGATGCCCTGCAAAAGCTAATAGAGGGGGGCCACAAGGTTGACACGCACGTGGTGAAGGGCTGGTGGAAGGACACTGGCAAGCCGGAGGACATACTGGAGGCAAACCATCTCGTCCTTGATGATCTGAAGCCGTTCAACCACGGGACAGTGGAGGATGGCTCCATGATAAGGGGCAGGGTTGGAATTGACAGCGGGACAAAGATAGGCCCTGGCGTGGTGATAAAGGGACCTGTCATGATAGGCAAAAATTGTGAAATAACAGGTAAGACATACATAGGGCCTTACACCTCAATTGGCGACAATACTGTGATAGACGGCGCGGAGATTGAGGATTCCATAGTAATAGGCAACTCAAGGATAGCATGCCAAAGGAGGATCGTGGACAGCCTCATAGGCAGGAACTGTTCCATCACCTCAAATGCGGCAATCCCCTCCGGCCACAAGTTCATAATAGGCGAAAATTCCATAGTCCAGATCTGAGCAGGCAAAGGATTCTCCATGGAAGGCGTAAGCATAATCATATCAACGAAAAACCAGCAGGGGAACATAGGTAAATGCGTGGAATCCTGCCTGCGGCAAAGCTGGCCCATTGAGGTGATAGCAGTGGACGATGGCAGCACTGACGGGGCCATGAGAGTCTTGAAGGGATTTGGTGACAAGATAAGGGTTTTGGAAAACAAAGGCCGTGGAAGGGTGGTAGGCATAAACAGGGCAATCAGGAATGCCAAATACCATTACGTCTGCCTGAGCGCTGGAGATATTGAACTGGAGAGGGAATTTGTCAGGAAGCTGATGAGGTTCTTTGATAAAGATGTTGCATTTGTAAGCCCGTTCACCAAAACGGGAGGGAATTCAACAATCTACAGGAAGGATGTCATAACCAGGCTGGGGTTCTTTGACGAGAGGTTCAATGTCTACGGGTCCGGTTTCCGTGACGACACTGACATGGCTTTCCAAATGTTTGACGCGGGATTCAGGGGTATCCTGACCCACAGGGCAAGGTTCCGCCACGCAAGCGATGAGGAAAAAATCACAGGCGTTGGCAGGATGGTTGCATATTCCGCGAGGAGGGTCAAAATACACACCATCGACCCGCTCCTGTACAAGAAGCACCCCGCAAGGGCAGGGGAATTCCTTGACATAAAGCTAAGATTCCTGAGGAATCCTGCAAAAGATTTCAGGAACGCTACAGGTACATGGCACCGCAAGGGGAGGTTCAGCCTCAGGAGCCCACAAGGCGTCACTTTGATGGAAGGGAATGCAATGCCAAGCAGGCTTTTAATTTTCGCTATGGGCCTCGCATACGTGTTCCTCGTGAAGCTCGCCAGGCTTTATGGAAGCATAAAATACTGGAAGCTGCTGATTTAGGGAAACGCTTATAAAAACATCGCAAGTCAAGATTAACATAAGGAGCCTTATAGGATCCTGTGTGGTTTTATGAAAGTCCTGATGCTGAACCCGCCGTACATGAAGAGGTATTCGAGGCAGAGCAGGTCGCCCTGTGTCACTAAAAGCAATACAGTCTATTACCCCTATTACCTGGCGTATGCGACAGGCGCTGTGGAGAAGGCCGGCTTTGGCGTCAAGCTGGTAGACGGGGTTACCAATGAGTGGTTCCATGAGGATGCGGTAGAATTCGCCAGGCATTTCAACCCAGGCCTGGTAGTCATGGATACAAGCACCCCCAGCATAGTCAACGACGTGCAATTGGCCGCAAAGATAAAGGGGGCGCTGCCGGCCACCCACATGAACCTTGTTGGCACGTTCCCGACGAACATGACAGAGTACACGTTCGGCATGTCGCCCGCCATTGATTCAGTATGCATAAAGGAGTATGATTATACTACAAGGGACCTTGCTTCTGCCCTGGAGGCCGGGAAGCCTTTGAATACGGTTGAAGGTTTGGCGTTCAGGGAAAATGGAAATATAACCAAAAATCCTCCGCGCCCTTTAATACAAAACCTTGATGAGCTGCCGTTTGTGTCAGAGATATACCTGAAGCATTTCGGCAGGGAGGGCATAAAGAAATATTTTTATGCTTCAACCACGTGGCCCGAGATAATGCTCCTCACGGCAAGGGGATGCCCGTGGAACTGCACGTTCTGCCTGACGCCAAATATGCCAATTATAACAGACAAGGGCATGCATAATATAAAAGATATGATTGACACATTTGAATTTAGTGAAGGAATTATGCCCGTTCTAAATAGCGACAAAACTCCAAAAGTGCTTTCACACGATGGAAAATTCCACAAATTGGACGCTGTTATGAAACGATATTATGACGGCTCGATAGTTAAGATTAAAGTGCAGGGCAATCCTTTTGAAATTGAATTGACACCTAATCACAAAATATACGGCACCAAAAAAACTGATAAAAAACAGCAGAAACCAAGACTAATAAGGGCCGATAATCTGAAGGTGGGCGATTATACCGCAATACCAAGAGTAAGAGCCATAAAGGATATAGATGAAATAAATGTTAGGGAAATAATAAAATCACCAGAGGTCACCTACAAAAGAGGCCTTATCTTGGACAAAAAGAAAATAGAGCATGTTATACAGCTTGGCAAAAAAGGCCTTTCGACAAGAAAAATTGCAAAAATTACAGGTGTTTCGAGTAGCAGAGTGCAAACAATTTTAAAAGATAATCCCCTTTTAGATATTGGCTACAAAATCATAGAAAATGGAAACAGAATAAAATATTCCCACTCTAAAAAGTCAATACCATCCACTATAGGATTAGAGAATGATTTGCTTAGGCTATTCGGTTACTATCTGGCCGAGGGCAATGTAAGCACCAGCAAATTCAGGCCAAATTCAAAATATGTAGTTTTCACATTCAACAAAATGGAAAAGGCATATATAGATTATGCTATGTC
>JACQIG010000034.1 GCA_016198605.1 Candidatus Aenigmatarchaeota archaeon
GTTTTATAAAGATTTCGCCACAAGGGGCTTTGACTAAATAGTCGCGATTCAGGGTGACTTTTTGGGCATAAAGAAGGGCTACACAAAAAGTAAAAACAATCACTTGATAAGAGCAATAATTAAACCAAGAGCACCTATTACTCCACTAAGAATGATTCCCCACCATTCAGGTTTCTTGTACCATTTATTATAAAGTAGCTTTTCCTTTTTGATATAGAGTCTACCCTCTGGTGATAGTTGTAATAGAGCACCCTTGCTTCTGTATGTCACTCTTTCTTGGGCATATTCTATATGATGATTAAGGTATGCTCTATTAACAAACCTGTCAGTATCACTTTCATTTCCCATCTTTTCATCTAAAGTTTTTTTATATATTCCACCACCAACAACCTCTAAAAGTTCCAAGTAATCGAGCATATAGAAAATGATTTTCATAACTTAAATAAATGCAATTCATGCACCTCCTGAATAACCACGCAGACATTATGACACAATATTTTACACAGGATTTCATTGTACTGCGCCACCTTCCTTGACTTTCAGAATCAGCTAAACCTTCTTCACTACCTTGACTTCCACATGCCCGCCGGTGAGCTCATTGAGCCTTGAATAGATGTCGCCCTGCATGCCTGCGGGTATCTCTATGAGGGCGAACCAGTAGGCTGCCTGCCACTCCTCCTTCTTTATCGGCGCCATGTTCCTTATGATGGCTGAGGCGCGGCCGGCGTGCTCTATGGGGACCCTCACGGCCACCTCAACCCGCTCGAACCTTATGGGTATTATTGGCTGTATCTTGTTCAGCACCTCATTCACCTGGTCCTGGGCTGGCTTGAACGGGTCCACGTTGACATGCGCCTGCTCCATAGCGTTCATTATCCTCGCGGCCGGATGGGGGAGGTTGCTCTGCGGGTTTATGCCCTGCTTGGAGATTATGTCGGCTATCTGCCTGTATTTCTCCTCTGTCATCTTCCTCCTCTGCTCAGTGGTAAGCTGGACATCCCCGTGCCTTATTATCTCTGCGGCTATCTTGAACACGTCCGTCGTGCCAAAAGCCTTCTCCAGGTCCTTGTCCCCGGCCTTCTCGCCCTTTCTGGAATCCGTATACACGTGGTTCACCGCGAGTATGTTCTCCATGGCATACTCCTTCCCCTTCTTGAATTCCAGGGCTTTCTCAGGGTCCACGAGTATCTCAAAAACCACGCTGCCCTTCTTTATGTGCGCTATGACTGCCTTGTCTACAGAAACCATAAGGATATTACTCAACTGGTGGATTTATACTTTAGCCCCTCTGTTTCAACGCTTATAAGGTAATCAATCGCCATCCTTGCAGAGTCAACCTTCTTCCCTATGCCAATCATCAGTATCGGGACCCTGTCATATTCCTTCCTTGCAAGGGTATCATGCAGCTCCTGCACGTCCCCCTCCAGTCCGTCCAGGGCGCCGCTGTCCCCCCCGAGGTGCTGGTAGTTTTCCAGCAAGACCCTTGAGACCGAGTAAACCCTTTGCGCAGCCAGGTCATACATAGCCGCGCCTTCCTTCTTGCTGCGGCTGTCATATTCCTCGCGGGCGCCCCTCAAGGGCCTGGAGATTTCTGCCTCAAACCCTTCCAGTGCGTTGGACAGTCTCTTCAGCCTTTCAAGCGGCAGCGTTTCTGCCATAGAATAAGAAATACCCAAAAGCTATATAAACATTGCTGGCGCTTATGAGCTGCTCGCGAAATACTTCTTAAGCTCCGCGGAGGTGAGCTTCTGCATCTTCCCTTTCCCTATGGAAACAATCTCCGTGTTCTCCGCGCTCGCCTCTTTCTCCCCGGCCTTCAGCGCCCTGATCGCAAGCCTTATCGCCTCTGCCTCCTCAATGCTCTCCTTGTGGCCCTTCTCCAGGATCTTCTTCGCCTTCTCCGCGCCCCTGCCGATGGCCTGCGCCTTCCATTCTATCATTGTCCCGGAGGGCTCGGTCTCGTAAAGCCTGGCGCCTGTCTTGTCAATCCCCCCGATTAGCATGCCAACGCCATACGGCCTGACGCCCGCGTACTGCGTGACCAGGTGCTTCCTGTTTGATATGTATTTCGTTACCGAGCCGATGGATATCTGCTCGCCGTAGGTTATCCTGTTTATCTGCGCCCTCACCCTTCCCATGTCAATCAGGCTCCTCGCGTCGGCCAGGCTGCCCGAAGAGACGGCGGCTATGTGGTCGTCAATCTCGTATATCTTCTTGTAAGACTCCAGCACTGCCAGGGGGACCGATATCTTAAGCGCGGCCAGCACAACGCCGCCCGAGAACCTGACACCTAGCGACGTGCTCCCGTTCTTCACCATTTGCCTGGCATACTCCACCTGCAGCAATCTCCCGTCGGGCGAGAAGACTACAATCGTCCTGTCGTATGCCATATAGTTTGGGGGTATCGGTTGCGCCATGAGAATCGTTAATTCATTATGTGTTTATGATTATATAAAGCTAAGCTCGTTTCGGAAAATCATTTCACCTCAATTATCTTCGCAAACTTCTTCTCCGCCAGCACCTTGGCTGCGTCTTCCGGCACGGTTGCGACATCCCCCTGCCTGTACGGCCCGTATGCCTTCAGGTCAGTCCCCACGAACTCCGGAAGGTCGCCAAGCAGTGCCACAAGCGAGAGCCGCGACGTTTCCTTGAGCATGCCCTCCCTCTCCTCGCGGAATTTCCTTACCACGCCCGCGACTGACCTGAAAAGCGCCTCCTCCCCGCCCGCAAGGTTCTCGGGCTCCACGCCCGACCTTGTGTAGAAGAGCGCGGCCTGCAGGATCTTCCTTTCCCTCATCTCCATCATGTCCTGCAGCAGCCTCCTCAGGGACTCAGCCTCCCAGAGGTCCTCCTTGCCCTTCGCAAGCCTCTCCTTGTTCCTAAGGTAGGCCTTTGTCTCCTCAAAGAAGTTCTCGGGCAGCTTCGCGAGGGCCTGCCTCTCCTTCTCCTCGTTCACCACTTTCCTTATCGCGTCAAAAGTGAGCATATTCACCTCTTGTTTCTCCTTTTTATATCCCCTTTCTCCCCTTTCGGCTTACCCGCAAAGAACTTCTTCTTGGAATAGTTCACCGGGTTCTTTATCACTATTGCCTGCCCGCCTCCGGTGCAGAGCGAGTCAGGCATGCAGACCCCAAAATGCGGGTAATACCCCTCATTAAGGCAGTTGGGCGGGAGGACAGACTGCCTTGTCCTGCCGGACCTGATCTGCGACATTATGTAGTTGTGCGGCAGCGGCGGGGTATTCCTTTCATTCCACTCCACCACGTATTTCTCTATCTCCTCCCATCCCCACTTGAGCGACCTGAGGAAGTTTATCATTATGAAGACCGACCTCTTCCTGCCGTCGGCAAGGCCCTGCGATATCCTCTGGACGCATGGAGGGAAATATGCCTGCCCTATCGGGCTCCTTATCTCCCTGTCCCGCACCTCAAAAAGCCGCCTTTTCTTTTCCGCATCCCCCAGCTTCCTTGCCCAGTCCAGCGTCTCCGTCACCAGCACCTCAGCCTCCCCGGGGTCCGCCTCCCCAAGGAATTTCAGCCTCACCTTTGCCACATCGGGCTCCGCCATGCCCTTTCTGAAGCCGCCGACATCCTTCCTGGCTATGGGAAGCGAGACCAGCCCGGTGTTCCTGTTGAGGGAATACGCCATCCTGAACAGGTGCCTTGGCGATATCAGTATCGGGTCTATGTCCACTATCTTGTAGGGGTCAATGCCCGTGTCGGTGGTTATCTTCTCCAGCGGCATATTGACCGCCTTGGCCATGTCCCCGGGGAGGAATTTCCTGAGCAGCGCCTTCTCCATCTCCTCCCTGCAGTATTCCTTCAGGTAAAGCCCCATCTTCCTTGCCACATCGGGGAAAAGCTTCTCCGTTGGCGCGTAGTCTATTGCCTTCGGCATTGACTCCCATGGCACCCCCAGGTGGAACCCTGTCCCGCCGGTGAATTTCACCGAGGCGTTCTTTATGCCATGCTTCTCCAGCGCGTCAAGCAGCACCACCGCAGCCGCCCTGCCATGCTCCACCGAATCGCAGTCTATGTCCAATATCAGGTCCCACCCGACCCTCAGCTTCCCGTGGTTGTCCGGCCTTATTGACATCGGGTTGGACCACCTCTCTATTGAGGAGTGGAACTCTATGACCCCGGCCTTGACCTGCGAGATTATGTCATTCGCGTACACGAGCATCCCCGGCCTCGCGCCGAAGCTCCCCGTCTTGAACACGCCAGCCACCTCCCTGCTTCTTGCAAGGGCAAGGAGCGCCTCCTGCACGTCCCCCCTGGAATAATACTCGTAGACCTGCCTGAATTCCATAAGACACTCTTGCTATGCAATAAATATAAGCAGACCGCCGGCTTTGCCCTGTATTTAAATAAGGAAAGCAATACTATATTACATGAGAGGTTTCCTTGTAGCTTCCTTCATTCTCGTTTTCATACTCGTAGCCCCTTCTGCGCTGGCACAAGACATAGTGAACAATACAGCAGTGGAAATGACATTCAACGTTGTGGACAAAGCAACTGGCGAGCCCGTTACGGCTGCAGGCATATGCGTCTATTACTACAACAAGGCCCTGCTGGGATGCAGGGATGGCGGGGAGAACACGTTCCTGCTGGAGCCCGGGGACTATTTTGTTTCTGTAACATCTGAGGGTTATAATTCAGTTGAATTGCAGGGTTTCTCAATAAGGGAGACCACAGGACTCAGGATTGCGCTGGAGAAATCCACTACGGGAGCATACACCTGCAGGGACTACACAAACGAGGACAACTGCAGGGTTAAGGAATGCACCAGCACGGACGGCACGATAACAAAAAGCGTTGACTGCCCTGAAACAGAACCAACATGCAGGGAATACAGGGATGACCATGGCTGCTACGTCAAGCAGTGCTATGACAGCTCCGGCGGCACGGTCTCAAAGGAAGTCAAGTGCGACTCCAGCGGGACAGGCACCTGCAAGACTTTCACAAACGAGGATGGCTGCTATGTTAAGGAGTGCACAGGCGCAGATGGCGCTGTCACGCGCTCTGTCAGCTGCCCAAGCAGCACTGGCACGTGCGAGGAATACAGGAACGCCGATGGCTGCACCGTGAGGGAATGCTATGACAGTTCCGGCACCAAGGTTTCTAGGTCCATCACCTGCCCGGGCGCTACCACATGCAAGGCCTATGTCAACGAGGACCGCTGTTACGTAAAGGAATGCTATGACCCCTCTGGCAACGTCGCCACGAGGGCAGTTGACTGCCCAAGCAGCACTGGCACGTGCGAGGAATACAGGAATGAGCAGGGCTGCTACGTGAAGGTGTGCAAGGCGGAGAACGGCACGTCAACAAGGTCAGTGGATTGCTCAGGAGGCTTCGCGTGCCCCGATCTGTACGGCCCGGTGTGCGGCGCTGACGGCAAGACATACACCAATGAATGTTTCGCCCGTGCTGCCAATGCGCGCATAGCCCATGACGGGCCGTGCGAGGGCACCAGCGAGCCGTCATGCAGGCAGGTGACCGACGACAAGGGATATGTCCATTACTTATGCCCCACATCTGTCGCGTGCCCAGTCATAACTGATGATTTCTTTGAAAGGTGCAAACAGGCCGGGGGGGAGCCTGTGGTGAAGGAGGACGAGAACAGCTGCAGGACACCATACTGCGACTTCGGCGGCAAGGTTGTCCCGTTCCCCCGCATAACCCCATGGAAGGACCATCCTGTATGCCCGACACCGGAGCATGTTGACGAGAGCCTCAGGAAATGCACAAATGCAGGCTTGGCTGCCGTAGTGGTTGTGGAGGGCTCATGCAAGCTTGCAAGGTGCATAGAGCCAGGGACAGGCGAGCCTGTCTGCAGGTCAATAACGGCAGAGCAGAAGGACAGGGTTGTCGCGGAATGCACCAACCGCGGGCTGAAGGCGGCAGACGGCATTGACAAGAACGGATGCCGCTTCCTGAGGTGCGCGGAGGACGAGCACATAAGCGAGATACCCGAGGAGGCTTATGTGAGGTGCAGGGAGCAGGGAGGCGAGATGGTGGTGAGGAAGGACGGCCAGGGGAGGATAGTCTATGCAAAATGCGTGCTGCCAGGCAACGA